>JAEWWQ010000112.1 GCA_023458855.1 Bacillota bacterium | reverse complement strand
GTAGAAGCTTCGGTAATAATTACAATGATGGTCAAAACAATTACTATGGCATAGGAGTTAGTCTTCAGAACGGACATAATAGTATTATTTAAAATTATATATAATAGAATGAAAAGCATAAGTATATTGATAGTACTGGTCGTAAGCAAAGCAAAGATTGAATTTTGCATTTTACGTTCCTCCAAAATCATCTCATTTGTATATGAAGATTCCTTAATCAATGCAAATAGTATATCACAATAATATGCGATATTCCATCGGCAAATCATGTGAGGAATAAGTACAGATCCTGATATCATTAAAAGCTTTCCGAAATAGCTTTACTTTGCTGTTTTGTTAGAATAGAATACAATTGAATCAGTATTAAAAATATTCTATGATTTGAAAAGTGAGGTGAAAGCAAATGGACACACACAGTAGTAACGGTATAGCCGATGATCCCCAGGGGCGACGAAATCAGCTTTTTACTATGATGTCATTAAGGAGGGTTTCTTTTCTGACAAGGGTATGCCGGTTGCTTTTATCCACATGGATAGTCTGCAGTATCAGAATACCCATACAGTAAAATAAGCGGTTTTTCGTTAAATCATCTGTTATACCATCCAAAGTAATCGACAAACAGGAGGTATAACCATGGAATTAAAAGAACTGCAGGAAATATTATTAAGTTTCATTTCCAGCCATGATACAGAGAGATTGGTGGAATTGTTTGAAACGAATTATGCAATTGATATTGCAAAAGCTTTATCGGACTTTGAAGAGGACGATTTATCGTCACTGCTGGAATTACTTGGGGCAAGAGAAATTGCATTGGTCATTGAGGAAGCAGAGGAACCTTTGCAGAAGAGAATTATGGAGCTTCTTGCTCCGGAGAAAATAGTTTTGGTTTTTACGCATATGTCATCAGATGATATTACCGATATTTTAGGGATTGTCGGAATCAATCAGCGAAAACAATTGTTAAGGCTGATGAAGGACCGTGACTCGAAGGAAATCCAGATGTTATTGGGCTTTGAACCTGATACTGCCGGCGGTATCATGACGACACAATATATTGCACTGCGAAAGAACTTAAGCATTAAGGATGCGTTGCAAAAGATAAAAAATATAGGTCCCAGAACAGAAGTGATTGAGACAATCTTCGTAGTCGGGTTGGCAAATGAACTTGTAGGTTCAGCAGATTTAAGGGATATCTTAATTGCTTCGGATGAATCTTCACTCGAAGAAATCATGAACGAGAATGTGATTTATGTTTATCCTGAAACAGACCAGGAAGAAGCTTCGTTAATTGTATCCAAATATGACCTGAAGGCACTTCCGGTTGTGAACAGAAAGCATGCGATTCTGGGGATTATCACAATTGACGATGTGATTGATGTCATCGTGGAAGAGCATACTGAAGATTTGTTAATGTTGTCTGGTGTAAGTAAAGATGAAAAAATAGGCAGCAGACTTGGTACATCCATTCAACGAAGACTGCCGTGGCTGGGCATTAACTTAGTGACCGCTTTTCTGGCATCGTTTACAGTCAGTACTTTTGAAGATGTGATCGTGCAGGTAGTTGCGCTTGCTGCGGTAATGCCTATCATAACAGGAATGGGAGGAAATGCAGGAACACAGGCATTGTCCATTATGATTCGAAGTATCGCCCTGGGCGAGGCAGATTTCAAAAGAGACTGGAAGTATATCTTTAAAGAGGTTGCCCTGGGACTGATAAATGGCTTTGTAATTGGAACGGTAACAGGTTTGATTCTGTCCATAAAATATGATAATTTCTTTCTTGGGATCATCGTTCTGATAGCTATGATGGGAAACCTGATGATTGCAGGTCTTTTTGGCTTTGTGATTCCGCTCGTATTAAAGAGGCTCCGGCTGGATCCAGCAGTATCATCTTCTATTTTTCTTACTACGGCAACTGATGTGGGAGGTTTTTTCATTTTTTTGGGACTTGCTAAAATTTTTCTTCCTTTTTTGATATAGAAGATCCTTTAAAATATAAAAAAATTGTAAAATATATAAAATAATGATAAAATATGATAGTATTCTCTTTTTATTTTGAATATATTTTGTAAAATACAAAATTCTGACAATATTATTAGGAAAAGGGAGAAAAATCATGAAAATCAAACAAAAACTTATTATTTCATTTGGTGTTCTGCTAATTCTTATCGCAGTCACGAACGCAATCGCAATTTATTCACTGGAACAGGTCAATATGACGTCTACCGTCATTGCGGAAGACGTAGTGCCCAAGCTGGAGTGTATTAATAAATTAAATTTTGAAATAGCCAGACTTCGTTCGCACGAGTATCAGCATATGGTTCTCACGGACACTGAGGCAATGGATACGCTGGAAGGAAGAATTGATGATTTGAATACGAGTATTCTGTCGGGACTTGACCAATATCAATCTTATGGAGAGGATGAAAGGGTTCTGTTACTTAAGAAAGACTGGGAAAGTTATATGGCAGAGCATGCCAGGATCATAGAGGCAAGCCGGGCCATGGACAAAGATTCAGCGATGGTAATCAGTAAAGATGAGAGTAAGAGGGCCTATGATGAAATAACTGCAACCGTGGATGAACTGTTAAAGGAATCAGATGCAGAAGTGCTTGCAGTGAGTAAAGAAGGAGACGTTATGTATGCCAGGATAAGGGACCTGCTGCTGCTGTTTGTCGCGATAGCGCTTGCTGTGGGTATACTGATGGCATTTCTGATTATTATAGCTGTGAACAGACCAATTGCGCTGTTAAAGAATAAACTGACAGAATTGGTGGAACATGGCGGAGATTTGACTAAGACAATTACGGTAAAATCAAAGGATGAGATAGGAGAACTGGCAAATGCGGTAAACCAGTTTATTCAAAATATTCGTGCAATTATCATTGAGGTAAATCAGTGCAGCAATGAAGTAGAAAAATCTTCACTTCAGGTA
>JAEWWQ010000111.1 GCA_023458855.1 Bacillota bacterium | reverse complement strand
AGGTATCCCAGAGGATACAGCAGCATTGGTAAAGAGTGGGCAGATTACACCGGATGAGGTCCTGAAAATAGTGCAGGGACTGCTTCAAAAATCAGAATCAGATAAAAATTCCAAAGTAATGGACTTGCTAGACAGTAAAGAATTCATGAATCTGATAAAAGGACAGGTAATAAAGCAATGGATGATTCAACCGGAAGAAGTGGCAAAAGACGGAACGGTGGAAGAGTTATATAAAAGAATTCAGCAGCAGACAGCAAAATTAGCTGAAAGTATGGCAAGTTTTGCAAAAGAAAATTCGCCACTCATGAAGAGCGTCAGCAATCTATCTAATAATGTCGAATTCATGAATCAACTAAACCAATTATATACTTACGTGCAGTTACCATTAAAGATGAGTCGTGAAAATGCGCATGGCGAATTATATGTATATACAAATAAAAAAAGTCTGGCTAAAAAAGATGGGAATGTAAGTGCCTTACTGCATTTGGATATGGAACATCTGGGGACGATGGATATTTATGTTGCAATGCAAAATAATAATGTCAGTACGAAGTTCTATCTGGAGAGGGAAGAATATATTACATTTCTGGCAGAACATATCCATATTTTAAATGAAAGACTGGAAAAAAGAGGGTATTCCATGACATCTGAGGTACTGCTGAAAGAGCAGGAAACTAATGTGATGGACGAAATGATAAATAAGGATAAAGCGAATACTGTGTTATCAAAATTATCTTTTGATGTGAGGGCATAAATTTGAGAAGAGTGTGAAAAGAATTTCTAAGAAGCGAAAGAACTGCTTCTAAGAAATACTAAGTTTCACACTGGAAGAAGCCGCAAGCGTGTTCTTCTCACACAGGTTTACGCGATGAAGGGGCGCAGACGGGAGGAAGTATGAAAGAAAACGATAATATAAACAGGGTGAAACAAGCGATTGCATTGGAGTATAATGAAGAAAATGCTGCACCGGTTGTTACCGCTTCCGGACGGGGAGCATTGGCAGAACGTATTATTGAGAGGGCAAAAGAAGCCAATGTTCCAGTGCATCAGGATAATAAATTAGCAGATACCTTATCCAGATTACAAATAGGAGATATGATTCCGCCGGAATTATATGAAGTGGTAGCAGAGATTCTGGTGTTTGTAGATTCTGTGGATAAGATCAGGAGTAAATTAGGAAAATAATGAATAAAAGGCAGATCGGTGCGCAGCAGGAAGTGCAGGCTATTTATTATCTGGAACAGCATGGGGTTCGAATCGTAACACATAATTATCGAATCAGACAAGGGGAGATTGATATTATCGGGTACCACAAGGGGTACCTTGTTTTTATTGAGGTAAAATACAGAAAGGATAACCGGCTTGGTAATCCGGCAGAAGCAGTAGATTTCAGAAAACAAAAGAAAATATGTGCAGTTGCTGATTATTACAGATATACACATGGAATTGGGGAATATACTGCAATCCGTTACGATGTAATAGCAATATGCGGAAAAGAGATAGCATGGTATCAAAATGCATTCGCACATGTTTACAGATAATCAGAAAAGAATCGTACAGTTAGAACGCATATGGTGGAGGCATCTATGAAAATCGTTAGAACAGGGACAGAAGAAACAGTAAGAAGGAACCGTACTGGGGAAGTGGAATATCTGACTTTTCCGTCGCTATCATCAACAGGTATGGTAGAACACTTATTTACTACCCGATCAGGTGGTGTGAGTAAGGGAATCTTTGCTACAATGAATATGAGCTTTACGCGCGGAGACGAAAAAGATGCAGTAGATGAGAATTATAGGCGTATTGCAAAGATTCTGCATTGTGGGGTCCGGGATTTTGTATTATCGCATCAGACGCATACCACGAATGTCAGAACGGTAACAAGGATGGATGCCGGAAAAGGAATTGTAAGAGAACGTGATTATGAAGATGTGGATGGTCTGATTACCAACGTTTCCGGTGTTGTACTGGTTACTTTTTATGCAGACTGTGTTCCTCTTTATTTTGTCGATCCTGTCCAAAGGGCAATTGGATTATCACACTCGGGCTGGAAGGGAACCGTTGCAAAGATGGGAGCTGTAACTGTTAAGCGTATGCAGGAGGTTTATGGAAGTAATCCGGCTGACATTGTTGCGGCAATAGGTCCATCCATATGTCAGTCATGTTATGAGGTCAGTGCAGATGTGATAGAGCAGTTCAAAGGAAGTTTTCCAGAAAGTAGAGTACAACAAAAATTATTTTATAAAAAAGAAAACGGAAAGTACCAATTGAATTTATGGGAGGCGAACCGTATGGTTCTGACGGAGGCGGGAATTCCTGAAAGTAATATCAGCACAACAGATATCTGTACCTGTTGTAATCCTGAATATCTGTTTTCGCATAGGGCAAGTCATGGAAAAAGAGGAAATCTGGCAGCATTCCTTGGGATTAAGCCAGGAATTTAAGGAAAACTTAATGTTTTTTAGTATGTATATTAAAAAAGTATTGGTAGGATAAAGAAGAGAAAACGGAACGTAGAGGCAGGAGGCTTAAAATGTTTCATATATTAGTATGTGATGATGATAAAGAAATCGTGGATGCAATTGCTATTTACCTGGAGCAGGAGGACTATCATATTTTTAAGGCTTATGATGGGGAAGAAGCAATCAGGATATTGGATAAAGAAGATATCCAATTACTGATTATAGATATTATGATGCCAAGACTGGATGGTATCCATGCGACATTAAAGATAAGAGAATACAGCAGTATTCCAATTATTATTCTGTCAGCAAAATCGGAAGATGCAGATAAAATATTGGGATTGAATATCGGCGCGGATGATTATGTATCCAAACCTTTTAATCCCCTGGAACTGGTAGCAAGAGTAAAGTCGCATCTTAGAAGATACACAAAGCTTGGAAATATACATGAAGAAAGTAATCATTTTTATCGTGTCGGTGGACTTGCGATAAACGATGAAACAAAGGAAGTAACAGTAGATGAGGAATCTGTTAAGCTGACCCCGATCGAATATAATATTCTGCTGCTATTAGTCAAGAATCAGGGAAGGGTATTTTCCATTGACCAGATCTATGAAAATATCTGGAATGAGGAAGCAATAGGAGCAGACAATACGGTAGCAGTCCATATCCGGCACATTCGTGAAAAAATTGAGATTAATCCCAAGGAACCAAGATACTTGAAAGTAGTGTGGGGAGTAGGATATAAGATTGAGAAACAATAAGGAGTTATTCGATGGAAAAGTTATTGTATAGTAAAAAAGGAAAAGGGATTGCACTTATTATACATAATGTATCAATTGTTATTATTACAGCCTGCGTAACACTTATGGTGTTATTTTCTTCCCTGTCTGTATCAGGAATTTATGGAAATTACAGATATGGATTAAATTTATTCCAAAATAACAATAAATTTGAGGACACCGATTTATGCTATTATCTGCTGAGTGACAGTATCGATGAGATTATCAGGTATACTGTGATTCGGGAACAAATGGAGACAAAGGGAGTATTTGATGGAAATAAGCCAATTGATATTGAAGAATATGCAAAGCGCTATCAATTTGGATCAAATAAAAGTAATGTCTGTTATCGTCTGGAGGACCTGATAAAATGGGGACAGTATGGATTAGGGTATGAAGAGGATACTGCATATGGAATCGATGGATATTCAAGTTCCGTCACGACCGGACAGGAGCTGCTGGAGCGTTATAAACCTATTGGCGGAAAATCGCTGAAAGACTATGTGACCAGTGAACAATCTTATGAACAACTGTGCGAATATTTAAGTGAAAGTATTAGTTCTTTATCTTATAATTATTATCAATATAGGCAGTTTCAAAATTCATATAATGAAAACAAGACCAATATCCGCTATTATATCGTAACTAATAGTGATCAGGGAAGAGCTGTATATACGAATCTTCCGGCGAATATGAATGTGACAGAAGCGGAAAAGTATATCAAGAGTATTGGAAAATATGTTGTGTATGATGCCCAGGCATTATCTTTTGATACAAATACGGACATATATGAAGAAGAATTGACAGATATGCTGAATGGATATGAATATGCATATTCAGATGATTATCAGGTTATGATAGGGCTGGATACAACATATCCGATCAATGACCCTTTTGCAATCGGAAAAGGGAACTTTTATGCCATTATTCCATGGCTGGAACCTCTTATGGTTGCTACTGTTATATGTAGTTGTCTGGCTTTCCTTTGCTTTGTGTATATGACAATAGTGACCGGGAAAAGAGAACATAATGGAGAGGTACAGTTAAGTTGGTTCGATGCAATTAACACTGAGGGAGCAGCTGTTATTGCGACAATGTTATGCGGTGCTGTTTTTTGTGTTACCGGACTTGTAACTTCCTGGTGCTACTATAGTGATCTTGGAAAAGTATCCATTCTGATCAGTGTTTCTATAGGGGCTTTCTTTTTCCATGTGCTGTTCCTTTATTTCTATCTAAGTCTGGTAAGGCGGATCAAAAACAAATCTTTATGGAAAAATAGTATTTCCCGTAAGGTATTTCATGCAATGCGTTCCTTTGCTATCCGTATGCTCCGGACATTAAAGCATATTTTTTTCAGATTGTGTGATAATGGAAAGATAACGGCAAGAACCTGGGTTCCATATCTGATTTTTTTACTGGTCAATTTAATTTTAATGTCTTTCGGAAGAGTAGGAATTCTATTGGCAGCTCTTTTTGATCTGATTGTCGGGGGCTATCTGTTTAACGAAAATAAAGCAAAGCAAAAGATTGTAGATGGCATTGACTATATCAAAAATGGAGATATGTCGTATCAGATTGATACATTTCGTATGCATGGAGACACTCTGATCCTGGCAGAAGCCGTAAATACACTTGGAGACGCGGTGCGTAATGCGGTCGAGACCAGTATGAAGGACGAACGCTTAAAAGCAGACCTTATTACAAATGTCTCCCACGATATCAAGACACCGCTCACTTCGATTATTAATTATGTAGACCTTATTAAACGAGAAAATATTGAAAATGAAAAAATTAAGGATTATATAGCAATTCTAGATGCTAAATCACAAAGATTAAAACATTTGACAGAAGACTTAGTAGAGGCTTCGAAAATATCGTCTGGAAATGTTACCCTGCAGTTAGTGCGTATGAATCTGGTAGAATTACTATATCAGACAACCGGTGAATTTACAGAGAATTTTAATAGGAGGGGTCTGAGAATCATTATGAATGTGCCCAACCATCCGGTGGTAATTGAGGCAGATAGCAGGTGTATCTGGCGTGTCATTGAGAATCTCTTTAAAAACATAGAAAAGTATGCTATGGAGAATACCAGAATTTATATTGATATGACAGAAGAAGTAAGGATGACGGACACGTTGGTGCATTTATCCATCAAGAACATATC
>JAEWWQ010000110.1 GCA_023458855.1 Bacillota bacterium | reverse complement strand
CGGACATTAAATCCAATAATGATTGCCTGGGAAGCACTTGCCAGGATTACGTCAGATTCATTTACTGCACCAACGCCTCCATGGATTACTTTAACAACAACTTCCTCATTTGATAACTTCTCAAGACTCTGTTTTACAGCCTCTACAGAACCTTGTACGTCTGCTTTGATAATAATGTTCAATTCCTTCAGGTTACCGGCCTGAATCTGTGTAAATAAATCGTCCAGAGACATTTTTGCCTTGGTATCCTCCAGCATCTTTTCCTTATGCTGGGAGATGAACGTATCTGCGAATTGTTTTGCTTCTTTGTCACTCTTAGGAGCTACAAATACATCACCCGCATTTGGAACATCATTTAATCCTAAGATTTCAACAGGAGTAGAAGGACCTGCCTCTTTGACTCTTCTTCCTTTATCATCAACCATCGCTCTTACTTTACCATGGCAGGAACCCGCCGCGACAAAATCACCTACATGCAGAGTACCCTTTTGTACTAGGATAGTAGCGACCGGACCGCGCCCTTTATCCAATTGTGCTTCAATCACAAGACCTCTGGCATCTCTCTTGGCATTTGCTTTCAGCTCTAATATTTCTGCCGTCAGAAGAATCATCTCAAGAAGCTGTGGAATACCTTCTCCTGATTTTGCTGAAACAGGTGCAAATA
Source organism: Bacillota bacterium (assembly GCA_023458855.1). Taxonomy (GTDB): domain Bacteria; phylum Bacillota; class Clostridia; order Lachnospirales; family Lachnospiraceae; genus SZUA-378. Next base: position 4,195 of record JAEWWQ010000110.1, on the reverse strand, counting down.
CAGTACTTCCGCCCCAATCTTCAGGAATCAGTTCATATTCTGCTAATTCCTGCTTTACACGGTCTATATTGGCATTTGGTTTATCAATCTTATTTACAGCTACAATAATCTCAATGCCGGCAGCCTTTGCATGGCTGATTGCCTCTACTGTCTGAGGCATAACACCGTCATCTGCAGCAACAACTAAGATTGCAATATCTGTTGAATTTGCACCACGCATACGCATAGCCGTAAAAGCTTCATGTCCCGGTGTATCTAAAAATGTGATCTTCTGATTGTTAATATTAACAGTATATGCACCTATGTGCTGTGTAATACCACCTGCTTCTTTATCTGTCACATTTGTTTTACGAATTGCATCCAGAAGAGAAGTCTTACCATGGTCTACGTGACCCATTACACAAATAACCGGCGGTCTCGGGGTCATATCATCTTCCTTTTCATCTTCTTCTTTCAAAAGTTCTTCAATGACATCGACTTTTACTTCTTTTTCGCACATAATATCATACTCAATTGCAATTTCCTCTGCCGTTTCATATGAAATTTCCTGATTTACTGTTACTACCTGACCTTGCAAAAATAACTTTTTAACGATCACAGACGGAACAATCTTCATCTTATCGGCTAATTCTTTGATGGTCAATATTTCCGGAAGAATAATTACTTTAATTTGTTCTTCCATTTCTTCTTTTTTCTTTTCCGGTTTGATGAATCTGCCTGGTTTTGCCTTTAAGATATCTTCTTCATAAATTTTATCTTTTTTACTACGACTGTCTTTTTCCTGTCCAATCTTTCTCTTTGCTTCATCTCTGCGTTCTTTTCCCTGCATGATTGGTCCATCAGATGAAAAAGAATCTGTCTGCGGTTTTCCAAAACGGTTATCTCCGCTCCTTTGAAATCCATTCCCCGCATTATTATTATATGATCTGCCATCCTGGCTGCCGCTATTATTATATGTTCTGTTCTGACCTCCATTATTGCTATTATATGGTCTGCCCTGACTTCCATTATTGCTATTATATGGTCTGCCCTGACCTCCGTTATTGTTGTTATATGGTCTGCCCTGACCTCCATTGCTGTTGTTATACGGTCTGCTCTGACCTCCATTGTTGTTATACGGTCTGCCCTGACCTCCATTATTATTGTTATATGGTCTGCCCTGACCTCCGCTACTATTACCAGTATTGTTATAGGAACGATTCTGTCCCGCATTACCGGCAGCATTATTATACGATCTTCCCTGATTCCCGGCAGTATTATTGTATGATCTGTTCTGTCCACCATTATTATATGACCTGCCCTGGTCTCCATTATTACTGTATGACCTGCTCTGGTCTCCATTATTACTGTATGACCTGCCCTGGTCTCCATTGTTATTGTATGACCTGTTCTGTCCACCATTATTATTATATGACCTGCCCTGGTCTCCATTATTACTGTACGTTCTGTTCTGCGTACCATTATTATGATTTTTATTTTGACCATCATTATTATATGATCTGTTCTGGTTTCCAACATTATGGGTAACTGTTGTATGCGTATGCTCTTGTGTTGTTACTGTTTCAACCGGTTTTGTATTTTCCATTTTTTCAATTTCTGGCTTTGCCTGTTCTTCCTGTTTTTGAGGTGCTGTAGCTTTTTCAAATGCTGCTTTTACATCTTGTGCTGTAATCTTAGGTTCTTCCCGCGGAGCCTGTGGTTCTGCATATACAGGTCTGTTATTCATATTCGGAACTTTTTGTCCACCGGGCATTTTACTATTATGCGGATTGCTTACAAAGATAATATTTTTCTTTTTCTTTGGTGCTTCCTCCGCCTTGTTTTCCTTTTTTATATCGGTTTTTGCTGTTTCTTTTATAGGCACCTCCGCTGTCTTTACTAATATTTTTCTAACTATGGCAACTTCACCATCTTCCAGTCCGGAAGCTGGTTTCTTACCGGGCACTCCGTTTTTTTCCAATACTTCTATTACTTCTTTATTATCTATTTTTAATTCTTTAGCGAGCTCATGTACTCTCAATTTCGCCATTCTTTACTACCTCCGTGTTTGTGTGGGTTCTTCCAGATATTTCAGAATTGATTTTGCAAATCCGCTGTCTGTAACCGCTAATGATGATCTCATTTCTTTGCCCATTGCATGCCCAAGTTCTTCCTTTATTCCAATATCATAAATCGGTACTTTATAAAACTCACACATGTTATGAAACTTTTTTTTTGTATTATCGGAAGCATCTCCTCCAACTAACACCAAATGTGCACTTCCGGATTTGACAGCCTTCTCTGTGGCAAACTCACCGCTCACAACATTTCTTGACTTTGTTGCCAAACCTAATAATGAATATATCTTATTATGATTCACTTTCCTCAAACTCCTTTTGCAGGCTGTCATAAACCTGATCTGGAATACTCATTTTAAAAGAGCGCTCAAGTCCTTTATTTTTGCGTGCCTTTTCCAGACATTCCTTAGCAACACAAAGATACGCGCCTCTTCCATTTTTTTTCCCTGTTACATCCAATACAATTTCACCCTCGGCAGTCTTCAGGACTCGCATCATATCCTTTTTGTTTTTCATCTCACCGCAGCCTACACATTGTCTCAGGGGAATCTTCTTGCCCATTCTCAGTCCCCCTTTTACTCTTCGCTTTCCTTTTGCAAGTCTGATGTTTCTTCATATGCTTCCTCAGCATACTCTTCTTCATCATATTCATCCATATAGTCTTCATAGCGGAATCCAGGTGCATCTTTCGCCTGTGTTTCGCTCTTAATATCAATCTTGTATCCCGTCAGTCTTGCAGCAAGCCGCGCATTCTGTCCTTCTTTACCGATTGCAAGTGACAGCTGATAATCTGGAACAACTACCTTCGCCGTCTTTTCGTCCGGATCTGCAAATACTGCAACAATCTTTGCCGGTGACAATGCATTTTGAATTAAATTACCAGGATTCTCATCCCAGTTAATAATGTCGATCTTCTCGCCCCGAAGCTCTTCTACAATACTATTAACACGTGCACCGTTCATTCCAACGCAAGCCCCAACAGCATCTACATCCGGATCTTTTGAGTAAACAGCAATCTTAGATCTGCTTCCTGCCTCTCTCGCAATACTCATAATCTCCACAGTACCATCTTTAATCTCTGTTACTTCTGACTCAAACAATCTCTTCACTAATTCAGGATGGGTACGGCTCACTAAGATTCTTGGACCTTTTGGTGTATTTTTAACTTCCAGAATATATACCTTGATTCTTTCTGTCGGCTTAAAGACTTCCCCTTTTACCTGCTCTGTTTCGTTTAAAATAGCATCCGCCTTACCAAGGTTGATTGCAATATTTTTCCCAACATAGCGCTGTACCACACCTGTTACGACATCCTTTTCTTTTTCAAAGTATTGACCATAGATCACACTTCTTTCTTCTTCACGGATTTTTTGTAAAATTACATTTTTTGCATTTTGTGTTGCAATACGGCCAAATTCTTTGGATTTAATTTCCACATGGATTCTGTCCCCAACCTGTGCTCTTTTAGAAATTTTCAAAGCCTCTTCCAACGCGATCTGCTCTACGTCATCTTCTATTGCAGCTTCATTTTCAACTATTTCTTTTTCTGCATATACTAAAAAATCGCAAGTCTCGCGGTTGATCTCAACAGTAACATTATCTGATTTTCCAAAGTGATTCTTACAAGCTGTAATCAGTGAATTCTCAATTGCCTCGAATAATGTTTCTTTACTGATTTCTTTCTCCTTTTCCAAAATATCGAGTGCTTCCATCAATTCTTTATTCATTTTTCCTTTTTCCTCCTAATTAAAAGTCCAGTGCTAATCTTATTAACGCAATATCCGACTTCGCAATGACCATCTCTTTTTCTTCTCTTACAATTTTTACCGTGTCTTTGTCATAACCTTGTAAAATACCTGTAAATTCTTTTTCTCTGTCTATTGCCTTATATAGTTTTACTTCAACTTCTTCTCCAAGGCTCTTTTCAAAATGCTTATCCTTTTTTAATGTTCTTCCAAGTCCCGGACTACTTACTTCAAATATATATGCGTCTTCGATATAGTCTTCCCTATCCAGAATTTCTGACATTGCACGACTCACTTGCTCACAATCGCTGATGTTTACTCCCTCCGGTTTATCAATATATGCCCGGAGATACCATTCTGTCCCTTCTTTTACGTATTCTACATCATATACAC
>JAEWWQ010000109.1 GCA_023458855.1 Bacillota bacterium | reverse complement strand
ATAACACATAGGGTACTTTCATTCCGGTCGCTAATTCCTGGGCTTTGGCGCTAAATCCTTTTTCGAATACGAACCAGTATACCAGGATGGTAACGACCGGCTGCACAAATGCCCATACCATACCAAGATAAGAGCCGGCATATCTGGTCTTAAAATCATTCTTGGATAACTTCCAGATCAAACGTCTGTTTTGCAAGAGTTCTACGGGTAATACCGTAATCTTGTCATACAGAAAAGCAAATGCGAAATTACCGATTATGATAATCACACTTGCTAGTATTTTCTTCATTAACTCATCTTTCGGATCTGCAAACTGGTTCTGATGGAAAATTAATACTGCCATGGCAATGATAGAACATGTTACAACAATGCTTATACCTGCTGGTTTGGTAATTCCTCTCTTCTCAGCATGCACTTTCGTTACTGTTTTTTGCATAATTCTTTTCCTTTTTTATATTCCTCAATGCCATTCCATTTTGTATCTTTATCTGAAATGGTCAATTCCATTCCAGCCGGAATCGGCCATTCTATTCCAATAGCAGGATCATTCCATGCAAGTCCGCCTTCATCATTCGGGTGATAAAAGTCTGTACATTTATAAGCAAATTCAGCATGCTCGGATAATACGACAAATCCATGCGCAAAATTTTTAGGAATAAAAAACTGTTTTTTATTCTCTGCAGACAACACCACACCAAACCATTGTCCAAAGGTCCTGGAACCTTCCCGCAGATCAACTGCCACATCAAATACCTCACCTGATACAACGCGCACCAGCTTATCCTGTGGATAGTGCAACTGGAAATGCAGACCGCGAAGAACACCTTGTTTAGAAGCAGACTGGTTGTCCTGTACAAATATCTGATCGATGCCTGCAGCCTTATAATCATTATAATTATATGTTTCCATGAAGTATCCGCGTTCATCACCGAATACCGCCGGTGTAATTACTTTCAAACCTTCAATCTCACATGTTTCTACCGTTATCTTTCCCATCTTAAATCTCCTCTTATTTTACCGTCAATAAACTGATATTCATATCTACTTTTCCATCAATTCCTTCCACGCTTCCTTTCGAAGTGTACTGCCATACCTGGAAGTCACCCTCATAGGTCGGTGCTGACTTATATTCTGCAAGCCATACTACATATTTATCTAACCTGCCTGCATCAATATATTTTTCAAACCAATTCTTACTTGCATATACGCCGCTTGTATAACCGGCATTTTCTATTGTTTCGCAAAATGCTTCACATACCGCTGTCCTTGTTTCCTTGTCCAGTGCATCTGCTCTTCCGTTTCCGCCTGCACCTTCCGTATCAATGAAGATCGGATACTCCAACCGGTATTCATTACAGAGCATAATTGCCATACTTGCTTCTTCTACTGCTTCGACCTCAGTAGTCGCCTGGGTAAAGAAATAAAGCCCCACTTTAATTCCTGCTTCTGTCGCTCCCTGGATATTCGCTGCAAAATAAGGATCTTCCACCAGCGAACCTGTGGAAGCGCCCCGATATCCGCAACGGATAATCGCATATTGCACACCCGCATCCTTTACTTTTGCCCAGTCAATCTCTTTATTCCATTTTGACACGTCGATTCCAAACTGAGACTCTTCCGATATGACCGGAGAGGTCCGCTCCGTACCATCCGCATCTTCTTTTGCCCCATTCTCTTCCGTGTCTTCTATCGAGGCATCTACTTCGTCTTCAGATTTCACATAATAAGAGATGTCATCGATCAGACTATATTCCACTTTATCTTTTACTGCCACTTTGATCTTCGAATTCGGAATCCTGTAACCATCTGCAGGTTCCATCCCGACATAGTATTCCCCCGCTTCCATGTCGCCTATATAGATCATTCCGTCTTTATCCTGATCCGTGTACTGTGTATCATTTACATCTACATTGAATTCCTGTCCTGCAACAGGCACACCCAACGTATTTACGATTTTAATACGAAGATCTTTTTCAACCGATGTCACAAGCATATCCAGTTTTTGACCGCTTTCTGACAAATCAGCAGAAGTATCCTCTTTATCAAAAAAAGTCTCATCCTGAAGAAACGCAGACAGATCCTCATTTCCACTTACCGTAGCCTGTGTTGTCACAGTCTGGTCAAACAGATGATTTGTGCTTCTTCTTATAGTATTAAAATTTACCAGTACGATAACTGAAATTATAGCAAGTATGGAAAAAGTAATTGCCACAATTATGAGTTTCCTCAACTTAGAGTCCATTTGCAACCTCTACCAAGTATTTGCCGTAGTCCGTTTTCATTAACGGCCCAGCCAGTTTTAACAATTGTTCTTTATCAATAAATCCTCTTTTGTATGCAATCTCTTCTATACAGGATATATAGAGCCCCTGTCTTTTCTGAAATGCTGATACAAAGTCCGCTGCGTCCAGGAGCATATCATGGCTTCCCGTATCAAGCCATGCAAATCCCCTTCCCAGTGTCTCCACATGAAGTGTTCCTCTGTTCAGATACTCATTGTTGATACTGGTGATCTCTATCTCACCTCTTGCCGAAGGTTTTACATTTCTGGCAATATCTACCACGTCATTATCGTAAAAATATAAACCAGGAACCGCATAATTGCTCTTTGGATTCTCAGGTTTCTCTTCAATGGAAAGTGCTTTTCCATTCTCATCAAATTCAACGACACCGTATTCCCTTGGATCTCTTACATAGTAACCGAAAATAGTCGCTCCTATTTCTCTGGAAGCCACTTCTCTTAATACCTTTGAAAAGCTTTGTCCATAGAAAATATTGTCACCAAGTACCAGTGCAACACTGTCCTCTCCGATAAAGTCCGCACCTATGATAAATGCATCCGCAAGTCCTCTTGGGACCTCCTGAATGGCATATTCCATCCGGAGTCCTAACTGTTCTCCTGTTCCGAACAATTCTTTGAATACCGGAAGGTCCCTTGGTGTAGAGATGATCAGGATCTCTCTGATCCCCGCTAACATCAGTGTTGACAGTGGATAGTAGATCATCGGCTTGTCATATACCGGCATGATCTGTTTTGAAATAGCCTTTGTCAGTGGATAGAGTCTTGTCCCGCTTCCACCGGCTAATATAATACCTTTCATTTTTCGTTCTCCTTTTCGTTCTCTATCAGCTTGCGTTGCCGTCTGCCTTAATTGAGATAAGCAGACTCATAAGGCTGCGCCTTATTCGTTCGCGTTGCTCCTTCGCATAAGAAAGAAGGCTTATCCATGCAAGCATGATAATCCTTCTTTCTTATGTTCAGTCTGCTTATCTCGCACTATACATCTCATTATAATACTTCTGGTAGTCTCCGCTTGTTACATGCTTCATCCAGTCTTCATGCTCAAAGAACCACTTTATGGTAAGTCTGATTCCATCCTTGAACATTGTCTCCGGATACCAGCCGATCTCCGCTTTGATCTTATCCGGTGCGATCGCATAGCGTCGGTCATGACCTTTACGATCTTCCACGTATTTTATTAACTTTGTTGTTACCAATTTTCTTCTCTCATCATTCTCAGGCAGCATGTCCTGCAATGTTTCGATTATGATATTGATAATCTCTATATTCTGCTTTTCATTATGTCCGCCGACATTATAGGTCTCGAATAATCTTCCCTTTTCCTGCACCATATCGATCGCTTTCGCATGATCCTCCACATACAGCCAGTCACGGACATTCTTACCGTCTCCGTATACCGGAAGGTCCTTGCCCTGTAATGCATTATTGATGATCAGCGGGATCAGCTTCTCCGGGAACTGGTAAGGTCCATAATTATTAGAACAGTTCGTAATGTTCGCAGGGAACTTATAAGTATCCATGTAAGCCTTTACCAGCATATCTGAAGATGCCTTACTTGCAGAATATGGGCTGTGCGGCGCATATGGCGTTGTCTCATAGAAAAACTCGCCTTCTTTTTCAAGGGAACCATATACTTCATCCGTGGATACATGCAGGAATTTCCTGCCCTCTTTAAAGGTACCATCCGGTAATTCCCATGCATTCTTTGCACAATTCAGCATCACTAAGGTGCCAAGTACATTGGTCTGTACAAATACTTCCGGATTGCGGATGCTTCTGTCTACATGACTTTCAGCTGCAAAATGTACCACTCTGTCAATATCATTCTCTTCAAATATCTTCATGACAGCCTCTTTATCACAGATATCTGCTTTGACGAAGGTATAGTTCTCCCTGTTCTCAATGTCCTTCAGATTTTCAAGATTGCCTGCATACGTAAGTACATCCACATTAATGATGCGGATCTCATTATCATACTTTTTAAACATATAGTGAATATAATTGGATCCAATGAATCCGGCTCCGCCTGTTACTAAATAAGTTCTCATAGCTGCTCCTATCTTCCCATTCATTTAGTTCTTTTCTAATCATAATAGTAATCTTTTTCCAATTACTGCTCCTACTATTATAATTGTTCTTCTTCACTTTATCAATAAGTAATATTCAAGTCAACATTTCCGCTGATTCCGCCGATACTTCCCCTGGAAGTATACTGCCACATATCATATCTGCCGGAATAGGTCGGTTTTGTTGCATATTGGGCAAGCCAGATCTTATAACCACTCAGAGCACTTACATTTAATTTTGTTTCAAACCAGTTCTTTGCCGCATATACACCTGCGGTACGTCCGCTGTTCTGGATCGTTGCACAGAAGGCTTTGCACACTGCCGTTCTGGTAGCTTTATCAATCCCATCGGCACGCCCGCCGCTGCCTTCCGTATCAATATAGACCGGCATGGACAGGTTATATCCTTTTATCAGGTTCAATACCATGGAAGCTTCTTCGACTGCTTCCACTTCATTCACAGCCTGCGTAAAGAAATAAACCCCGACTTTTATGCCTGCTGCCTGTGCTCCCTTTATATTTGCCGCAAATTTGGAATCCTGAATCAATGCACCTGTCGATGATCCTCGATATCCGCATCGTATGATTGCATAAGATACACCGGAATTTTTTACAGCTGTCCAGTTAATGTTGCCATTCCACTTAGAAACGTCGATTCCCAGTGTGCCGCTTCCCATAGATAAAGCACCATCACTGCCAAAGGTATATTGTACCCCCTGAATGATCTGTGTCCCGGTCACTTTATTCCCATTCTTATCAAAATAATAGGTAACATTATCAATCGTCTGCCAGCCTGTATATTTATAATTTGTAACTGCTTTCTTATAGAATTTATCTGCCGTAAAATAGTCTGCATATACTGCTTCCCGATATTTTCCGTCTTCTTTTACATAGAGCTGGTTGCCTGATTTGTCCTTTAACTTGGTAGTCGTATCTGTTTCTGCATTACTTCTTACAGTTATTTTGGTAGTTGCTGTTGCCTTGTCACTGCCAAGTACCGCTGTTACTGTTATCGTAGCAGTACCGCTTGCCACTGCCGTTACTTTACCATTCTTATCAACGGTTGCATATTTTGTATTGGAAGATTCCCATGTATAAGTGGGTGTTGATG
>JAEWWQ010000108.1 GCA_023458855.1 Bacillota bacterium | reverse complement strand
TTTCAAGAAAATGGGTAATTATTCCAGCTACCAGTTCATGCCCTGCATCATTTGGATGTAAGTCATCAGGTGTAATCTCTCTATTTGGAATCTCACCTGCCTCTATCTGCGGATAGATACTGCTTTGCATACTCACACATGGGATCTGATACGCCTTCCCTATTTTGTTATGCTGTGCCTGTGCATTTTTCCCATTATTATAATACACACTGTTCACAATCAGGATAGCTGGTTTTGTTTTATAATCATAGATATTGCGGATAGTCCCTTCATAGGTTTCTAAAAAATGTTCATTATCATCATCATTGACACTGAACTCCGTAATTGCAAAATCAGGATTATATTGCAACAGATCCGCATGAACCCTTGCTGCACCAAATTGAGAGGTAGTTCCTCCAATTCCTGCATTTACATAAGTGAACCTGGCATTCGGAAATGTCTTCTGCCACCAGTCAAATACCAGATATGCATAGCAGGTTTCCGGCGTGGAGGATACCGAGCCCATCGTAATGGACCCTCCGAGGAATCCGATTGTAAGTTCTTCTCCTCTTTCCGCTCTTTTCATTAATTCTTTCAGGCGATACCAATTGCCCGCATTCACAATTGCTTTTTCCGAATCTATATTATATTTCATATTTATTCAACCTTTCAAACATGCCGCTGCAAACGGCAGTAATAATAGGAAAAAGAGACGAAAGGCCCATCCAAACGAAAATTTGTTTGTATGAGCCTATGACCTCTACCTATCTATTTCCAATCTCTGTATCTGCTTCTGTTAACACGCTGTGCTCTTTGATATAAGTAACGATTTCATCAAATTTAGTAAATGCCAATCCAACGTAGCTGTCTGCTGCACCGTAGTAGATCGCAATTTTTCCGCTCTCCGGATCGTGAATGGTCGCACACGGGAAACATACATTTGGAACAAATCCTCTCTCTTCATACCACTCTTCCGGAGTAAGTATGAAAGTTTCACATCTGTATTTTACAATAGATGGGTTTTCAAGGTCTAAAATTGCACCGCCAATGCTATATACAAATCCGTTACAGGTTCCGCTTACACCATGGTAGAATAATAACCATCCTTCGGATGTTTCGATTGGAGCAGCACCGCCGCCGATTTTAACTGATTCCCACCATTCGTTTCCTTTTCCCATAACGTGTCTGTGTTTGCCCCAGTAAACCATATCAGGGCTTTCACTTACGAAGATATCACCAAATGGTGTATGTCCGCTGTCACTCGGACGGCTCAGTAACATGAAGTTGCCATTAATTTTTCTTGGGAATAATACTGCATTTCTGTTATATGGAATAAATGGATTCTCAAGACGCACAAACTTCTTAAAATCTGTTGTCTTGGCCATACCAATAGCTGCTCCATAGAAATCCTGACACCAGATTATGTAATACGTATCTTCTACTTTTACAAGACGCGGGTCATATGCATATCTTGGCATAAATGGATTCCCATTTTCATCTTCAAAAGGAATCTTATTTTTTTCAAAGTTCCAATGAATCGCATCGTTACTTCTTCCCATATAAATATAAGGAATACCATTTGTCTGTTCTCCGCGGAACACTCCGATGAATCCGTCTTCATAAGGCATAACTGCTGAATTAAAGATTCTTGCTACTCCTTCTACCGGATTTCTTCCAATAATCGGGTTTTCTGTATATCTCCAGACAGGTGCTCCCACAATATTTGCCGGTCTTTCCTGCCAAGGTACATTTTTAACTGCCGGGGCAATCATTTTAATTTTGCTCATAATAATATCTCCTCTCCCCTTTCCGCCAAGGGGATTACCTCTCATTTTTTTACTTTATTTCTTTAAGAACTCTAAATTTTTACGGATAAGATCACATCTTTGTGCTACACATTCTACAGAACGGAGAGGATCCTCCGGTGTATGAAATACATAATCTATTAATTTTTCAATTGTTGTGGTTGCAACATGCATTCTGGTATCACTGGATGCATAATAGATGAAGACATCTCCGTTTTCCCTTGCAATCGCACCATTCGTAAATACAACATTAGATACATCACCAACACGTTCGCTTCCCATTGGTCCGATTAATAATCCGGATGGTTCTGCAATCACTTTCGTCGGATCTTTTAAATCTGTTGCAAATGCATAAATGACATAGCGAAGTCCTGCTGCGGTGTTGCGAACACCATGTGCAATATGAATCCAGCCCTTTTCTGTCTTAATCGGAACTGCCCCGGCACCATTCTTTGCTTCTGTCAATGTATGATATTTTCTCTTACTTGTAATAATCTCTTCTTCAATGACTGCATGTTCAATATCATCACACAGACCGAATCCAATTCCGCCGCCTGAGCCTGTATCAATGAAATCATCCATTGGTCTTGTATAGAAAGCATATTTTCCATTTACAAATTCCGGGTGTAATACCACATTTCTCTGCTGCGGAGAATTTAATGTTTTTAAGTTTGGAAGCCTCTCCCATTTCTTCAGATCTTTGGTTCGAACAATTCCGGCTGCCGCAACAGCTGCAGATAAATCAGCTACTGATGTATCTTTGCTTTCAGAACAGAATACGCCATAGATATAGCCATCTTCATGCTTTGTAAGACGCATATCATATACATTTGTTTCTTCCGGACAAGTATCATTCAACAAGATCGGATAATCCCAAAAATGAAATCCGTCAATTCCATTATCACTTTCCGCTACACCAAAAAATGATTTTCTGTCATTTCCTTCAATACGGGCTATCAAATAAAATTTGCCATTCAATTCAATTGCACCCGAATTCATAACTGCATTGACTCCTAATCTCTCCATAAAGTTAGGGTTTGTCTCAGGATTCAAGTCATATTTCCAGGTAAGCGGAATAAATTCCCTTGTTAATACCGGATATTCATAACGATCATAGATACCATTATAAAAATCAGATTTTACATTTTTTCTTTCTACTAATTGATTTAATTTTGCGAGTTCTTCATAATATTTCGGATGTAAATTACTCATTAACTGCCCTCCTGATTACTTCCATACACATGCGCCCGTTATGATACGGACATTTCCAAGGTTCTACAATTGGTTTTTTACTACTCGATTCTCCATTTGTATCAACT
>JAEWWQ010000107.1 GCA_023458855.1 Bacillota bacterium | reverse complement strand
TGCCATAGAGTGTACGATTCCAAGCAGAGCATTGGAAAATGCCATTCCAGCAAGACACTGCGCATTATGCATGGAAGCTCTCTTTTCCATGTCACCCTGATAGGATTCTACCAGATCTCTCTGAATCATTTTAATTGCATGCAACGCAAGCGGATCTGTAAAATCACAGTTTGCTGTGGAAACATATGCTTCAACAGCATGGGTCATGGCATCCATACCCGTATGAGCTACCAGCTTCTGAGGCATCGTCTCTGCCAGATCCGGGTCTACAATAGCAACATCCGGTGTAATCTCAAAATCGGCGATTGGATATTTAATTCCCTTATGATAATCCGTAATAATAGAAAATGCTGTTACTTCCGTAGCGGTTCCGGAGGTTGAAGATATCGCGCAAAATCTTGCCTTTTTTCTCAGCTTTGGAATACCAAATACCTTGCACATCTCTTCAAATGTAATATCCGGATATTCATATTTGATCCACATAGCTTTTGCTGCATCAATTGGTGAGCCCCCACCCATTGCAATAATCCAGTCCGGCTGAAATCCCGCCATGACCTCGGCACCCTTCATAACAGTTTCAACAGATGGATCTGGTTCAATTCCTTCGAACACTTCGACCTGCATGCCTGCTTCTTCCAGATACTGTTTTGCTCTGTCCAAAAAGCCAAACCGCTTCATAGAGCTTCCACCCACACAGATAATTGCTCTTTTTCCGTCAAAATTCTTTAGTGCTTCCAAAGCACCTTTGCCATGATATAAATCACGCGGTAACGTAAATCGTGCCATACCCTATATCCTCCTTATTAATTATATTATTATCTTGTTATTATTTTAACAAATAATAGTGAAATAGAAAACCCCTTTTTTCTATTTTTTCTTCGAATAATCGACTTTATGAATTACCAGGTAAATAATTCCTACAAATACAGCACCGCCAATAATATTACCTATTGTTACTGGAATAAAGTTCTTAAGGCTGTTCACTGCTGTAATTGAGGCACACTGTTCACCTGTTATTCCATATAGTTCTTCTGCTTTTGCCACATAGGCAGGATTTGTTGCCGCCAATATTCCCATTGGAATATAAAACATATTTGCAATGCAGTGTTCAAACCCACCGATCACAAATGCCCATATCGGGAAAAATATTGCCCACACCTTACCCGCAATGTCTCTTGCCGCTGCTGCCATGAGAATCGCAACACATACCAGCATATTACATAAGATACCTGACGTAATCCCTCTTACCGGTGTAATGGATACCTTTGCCAAAGCAACTTTAATCGTGTATGCACCAAGTGCACCCGAAGTATAATCTAACTGTCCGCTATAAAAAACCAGAAAATCTATTATAAGGGCACCTGCTAAATTGCTGAAATAAACTACTGTAAGATTTCTAAGATACTGTACCCATGTCACTCTTTTCTGACATACTCCCATACTGAGCAGACAGTTTCCCGTAAATAATTCACCGCCTACAAAAACAATCATCATAAGTCCGACCGGGAAAATCGCTCCCGCAAGCGTTCTTGCAAGGCCTACCTGGGCAATATTATGCACTGCAACATTGCTCGCCGAACCTCCAAGAGCAATAAAAGCGCCTGCCATCATTCCCAGAAAGACCATTTTCATAGTTGGAAGATTTGCTTTTACAACACCACTTTCAATATTCGCATCAATCACTTCTGCCGGTGTATTATAATAATTGTTAGCCATTTCTATTCTCCGTTTCTTTATCAATGTAATCATTTGTATCGCTCACCCGCGATTCCTACTGTACGAGTATACCACATTTAGTACAAATTTCAACTAACTATCCTCAGTTCTTTTATTTCTTTTCTGTTTTGTACATACTATTTTAAACCTAAAATACAAATCAATATAGGTCTATTAAATTTTATAATTATTTTAAACAATTTTTGGAATATATTGGAATATCGTGTATTTATTTTAATACAATTTGACATGTTTTTGCATGTTTCGCTAATATATTTTTATTATCACTCAATATATTTATAGATTTATGTCAAAATAGGAGTTATAATAATCATGACTTGATAGTAAAGTCAAGTCTGCTAATTAGCAATTCCGGAAGAATTCCCCTTTTACACAAACGAAATCCATGAGAGTTTACTTTCATGGGTTTTGTTTTGTGTTTTTTTATATCATGGGAAATTGTGAAGCAATTTCCCATGATATAAAAAAGCTTCCAACTCAAATGAATTGAAAGCTTTTATCAGCAGGGGAAGAGGGGATCGAACCCCCGTTAACGGTTTTGGAGACCGTCGCACTACCGCTGTACTATTCCCCTATCTCATGTGGCATTTTACCACCGAGTTGTATTATAGCATAGAGCGATATCATAAGGCAAGACAAAATTTTATTTTTTATTTAAGAATCAAATAAACGTAATGGCATCCTGCACACTCCTGACTCCTATTAATTTGATTCCACTCATGGACCTTACCGAATCCATACAGGAATGTGGTACTATACATGTATCAAAGCCCAACTTTTTCACTTCCTGTATCCGCTGTTCTGCCATACTGACAGCACGCACTTCACCGCTCAGACCAATCTCGCCGAATACTGCTATCTTATCATCAATGGCACGATTTTTATAGCTTGATACGATCGCCATCACAATACCCAGATCCAATGCCGGTTCCATTATCTTCATCCCACCAGTAATATTTACATACGCATCGCAATTGGACATCTGTAATCCCACACGTTTCTCCAGGACCGCCATTAATAAATTAACGCGGTTAAAATCTGTTCCCGTAGCCTGCCTCCTTGGTATTCCAAAGTTGCTTTGACATACTAAGGATTGTATTTCCACCAGGATGGGTCTGGTTCCCTCCATGGAACAGGATACCACTGATCCACTCGCCCCTTCCGGCTTTCCATTTAACATAAACTCAGAAGGGTTCTTCACCTCCACCAACCCCTCTCTTCTCATTTCAAACACACCGATCTCATTGGTAGAGCCAAAACGGTTCTTTACTCCGCGTAATATCCGGTAAGAAGCATGCCGGTCGCCTTCAAAATAGAGCACCGTATCTACCATATGTTCTAAAACTCTTGGTCCCGCAACAGCACCCTCTTTTGTAACATGCCCGACAATAAAAATAGACACACCCAGTCCCTTTGCAATCTGTAACAGTATTCCTGTTGATTCCCGTACCTGCGACACGCTTCCGGGAGAAGCTGATACTTCTTCACTGTACATTGTCTGAATAGAATCAATAATCACTACTTCCGGCTGTACATTTCGAATAATATCCGTAATCGTGTCGAGATTCGTCTCACACAATAACTGAAGAGAATCCTGGAATTCTCCTATGCGATTTGCCCGGATCTTAATCTGCTTTAAGGATTCTTCTCCCGATATATATAATACTTTATGCCTGTCATCTGACAGATACTTGCACACCTGTAACAGCAATGTCGACTTACCGATTCCAGGATCACCGCCAAGCAAAGTCAGGGAACCCGCTACAATACCACCGCCCAGTACACGATCCATTTCTTCAATATGTGTTTGCAGCTTATCCTCTTCGTTCATGGTAACCTTCGAAAGGCTCATCGGCAATACATGCTCTATTCTCTTTGCATTTCCGCTTGCATTTCCTTTTACAGATACCTTTACCGGTTCTTCTACAAAAGTATTCCATTCTTTACACCCAGGACATTGTCCCATCCACTTACTGGATTCATAGCCACAACTTTGACAATAAAAAATAACTGATTTACTTTTTGCCATCTACACTCCATCCTGTCTTAATAAATTTCCAAGTGTCAAAAGCTTGTCATACATCTGAATCCGTGAATTTGCACAATTTTTGTTTTGCATGTATATGTGCAAATTGACGAAGCCAAGTTCTACGATAAGCTTTTGCCACTTAAATCCTATAAGTTAAGAAATGCCTTTCCATTTTATCCCTGGAAAGGCATTCTGGTCGTTTGATTTCAAACTATTTTCTGATAACAACTGTAACTTCACCTGCATCTGCAAGTTCTACACTCATATTTAATTTACCACCAAGATTCGTACTCATCTTGCCTGTGGTCTCTCCGGCAAGAATTACTTCGTATTCAGTATCTTCTTCCAGACCCACGGTAATCTGTGCGTCTTCATCACCTTCAACAGAAAATGTTACTCCTTCCTGTGTCTCCTTAAAATTAGTAACACTTGTTCCTGGAACAGATTCATATACAAACATCCCATTTTTTTCTAATTTGGTCATTTTTTGAAAAGTTTTGACTTTATATAAGTCACCCGCATGTTCAAAATCTTCTGCTTTTGCCTTCTGAACTAACTTATGATTGCCAAAACTAATTGTACCATCACTTTCGGAACGAAGTAACTGTTCAACTACTGCCATCTCTTGTATCCTCCTATAAATACGAACGAATCATACCTTCTTATAACTGTATTCTGTTCACTTTTTGTTGAATCCTGATATCCCTAGTATAAATGATTTTTATTTTTTTTGCCACATTATTTTACAGTAAAACTAATCTTTTTATTCTTCAATCCCACACTCACATTGTCGCCATTTTTGACTCTTCCGGCAAGAATTTCTTCTGCAAGGGAATCTTCAATTGTTGTCTGAATAGCTCTTTTTAAAGGTCTTGCACCCATCTTCAGGTCTGAATATTTATCTACAATATGCTCTTTTGCCGCAGAAGTAATGGTAAGATCAATATTCATCTGACTCTTGCAGCGCATACTCAGGTTCTTAGCTAGCAACGTGATGATCTGTTTCATATCTTCTTTATTTAATGGATGGAACACCATGATCTCATCAATCCTGTTAATGAATTCAGGCTTGAACAGTCTTTTTACTTCCTCCATCACGCCCTCTTTCATTTTTTTATAATTCTGTTTTTCATCTGATACAGCCATAAATCCAAGATTTTTAGGTTCTATAATGCGTTGTGCCCCTGCATTGGATGTCATAATGAGTATTGTATTCTTAAAGCTTACCTTTCTTCCCTTGGAATCTGTAATATGTCCGTCATCCAAGACCTGTAGTAATACATTAAATACATCCGGATGAGCTTTTTCCACTTCGTCAAATAATATCACGGAATACGGATTGCGCCGAACCTTTTCGCTTAACTGACCGCCTTCTTCAAATCCAACATATCCCGGCGGAGATCCGATTAATTTGGCAACCGAATGCTGTTCCATATATTCTGACATG
>JAEWWQ010000106.1 GCA_023458855.1 Bacillota bacterium | reverse complement strand
GCATTACAACCATATATGGGTGGTATGGCAGAAATCAGATAATAGATTACGGATGTCGCCTAAGGTCTATTGCAAAAATAGAATCGAAAGAGAGGTGATTTCTTTGCATAAATATTTAAGATCAGTTGGATTCAGTAAAATTCAATCGCAGAAACAATTACAGGAATTAATTGCAGAAGTAATACAGTCTTCAACAGAAAAAGTGTATACAGATTATGGAAATGATACAATTTTTGTGGAATTTGGTAAAGATTTTGCTGAAAATATGGGTATAAGTGTCCGAGGTGTATTTGAAGAAGATAAGTTTGTGTACAATTATTATTTTCCATATTTTAAGGGGTGTGGGATTACTTCTGAGGAAGATGTATCTATTGAACGCCATGCAGAAAAGGAATCCTATGCAGGAATCTGCGATGATATAAAAGTAGGTGTAACACTAATATTTTATCTGCAGAATATTGTTGATTATATACGAATTAAAAATACAAATATGCTTCCTGTCAGGGGAACAACTTTAACACTTTCAGGATTGTCCTGTCAGGGTACGATTATGATGCCTATTGTTAAAAATGAAAAAGAAAAACAAAAAATAAAACAAGTGTCTAATAACAGAAATCATTTAATTGCTGCTGCAAGAAAAGGCGATGAGGAAGCAATTGAAAATCTTACTTTAGAGGATATGGATACTTATACAAGTATATCTAAAAAGATTCAAAAAGAAGATGTATTTAGCTTGGTGGACACTTATTTTATGCCATATGGAGTTGAATGTGATCAATATTCGGTACTTGGAGAGATATTAGAAATACATTTATTAACAAATAAACTTACAAAAGAAGAAATTTATCAAATGACCATTAATTGTAATGAATTGAATTTTGATATTTGTATTAATAAAGATGACTTATATGGCGAGCCTGAGATAGGTAGAAGATTTAAGGGTGTTTTATGGATGCAGGGATTCATTAATTTTCCGCAATAGTTTGTATAATTATTTATTTAAATATATATATTGATTAAAAAGGGCATATGCTTTATAATATATAAGCATGTGCTTCTTCTAGTAAGTTCTCATAGTTAAATGGATATAACAGACGCCTCCTAAGGTTCAACCATGGTTATACCCTAAGGAATGAAAAAGGGTAAAGGTTTGGAGTTCGAATCCATCCAGAAACCGAAGAAGGTCAAAATAAGAAATAGAGATAATTCATCACGAAAGTGATTGGATTCATAGAGATGGTCGCCGAGGTCAAAAGGTTTGAAAGCCTTAAAAATCGGCATTTGTTCCCGTAGTTAAATGGATATAACAAGCGCCTCCTAAGCACTAGTTATGGGTTCGATTCCCGTCGGGAACATTCATTTTAGCAGTAATGATTGATCGAAATCATTGCTGTTATTTTGTATTTTGGAGTGATTTTGGGTGGCAATTTGTCACCCGATGATACAGAAAAAGAAATAAACTGCCACCCAAAATGAAAAATTGCCACCCAATGTATTTCAGAAAATTGCACCCATAGGATTCAACTATTAAGTAGTATGTGATTTGGGTTGTAAAGTTGAGATAATTGGAGTAGAAAAGACAGCATAATATTCTTGCTTGGAAGTAACAAGCCTGATGGATAAGGTCCATTCAGATTAGATAAAATAATTTATCTATTCTGGATGGGCTTTTTTCTCGTTCAGGGAAAGGAAGGACTAATGGCTGTTGCAGAAAAAACAGAAGTATGTGATGCAGACGAAAAAGTAATTGAAATGGAATTGGAACGTTTAAGAACTTTTGAAAACCATCCATTTAAGGTTCAGGCTGATAGTCAGATGATTGAGCTACAAGACAGTATCAAAAGTTTTGGTATTTTAAATCCTTTGATTGTAAGACCTAGACCAGAAGGAGTGTACGAGATTATTTCTGGACACAGACGGAGATATGCTGCGGAACAATTAGGATATCGAAAAGTACCAGTAATTATCAGAGCACTTAAAGATGATGAAGCAGTTATTTCTATGATTGATTCTAATTTGCAAAGAGATCGGATTACTCCAAGTGAAAAAGCATTTGCTTACAAAATGAAGTATGACGTAATCAAAAGAAAAACAGGAAGGAGAAAATGTGGCCAGATTGACCACCATTTTGGAAAAAAGAGTATAGACATTATTGGTAAGGAATCTGGAGATAGTCCAAAACAGGTACAAAGATATATCAAGATGACTGATCTGATACCAGAGATACTAGAAAAAGTGGATGATGGTACGATGGGTTTTACGCCTGCGGTTCAATTATCGTATTTGAAAAAAAAAGAACAGGAAAAGATACTTGAAGCTATGGATTATGCGCAATGTACACCATCTTTATCACAGGCACAGAGAATGAGAAAAATGAGTACAGAAGGTACGCTAACATTTGAAGGAATGCAGGATATTCTTAGTGAAATAAAGCAGAAAGAAATAGATCGAGTGGTATTTAAAAATGAACAGCTATACAGATTCTTTCCATCTAGTTATTCAGCAGAGCAGATGAAAAGAGAAATATTAGAAATATTGAAACTATGGATGAAAAACAATTGGGAAAAATAGGAGGACATGACTATGTGTAAGGTAATTGCAACATCAAATCAAAAAGGTGGAGTCGGAAAAACCGTGTCTTGTGTAAATTTAGGAATTGGTTTAGCGCAGACAGGAAAGAAAGTATTGCTTATTGATGCAGATCCACAGGGAAGTTTAACAATCAGTTTAGGATACCAGGAACCAGATGAATTAGAATTTTCATTAGCAACCATGATGATGAATATTGTAAACGATGAGCAGTTAAAAGTTGATAAAACAATTCTACATCATAAGGAAGGTGTAGATTTGATACCTGCAAATATAGAATTATCAGCAATCGAAGTATCTTTGGTAAACGTAATGAGTAGGGAACTAATTTTGAAAGCAATTGTAGAGCAGATAAAGCAATTCTATGACTATATAATAATTGACTGCATGCCATCGCTTGGAATGATGACAATTAATGCACTAGCTTGTGCAGATTCCGTGTTGATTCCAGTACAGGCAGCATATTTACCAGTAAAAGGATTACAGCAGTTAATTAAAACAATCAGTAGAGTAAAGAAACAGCTTAATCCTAAACTACAGATTGAGGGTATTCTTCTAACTATGGTAGATAATCGAACAAATTATGCCAGGGACATCTCTCTGATGGTATATGATACCTATTCAGCAAATATCAAAGTGTTTTCAACAGAAATTCCTATGTCAGTAAGAGCTTCTGAAGTAAGTGTGGAAGGTAGTAGCATTTATTCATATGATCCAAAAGGGAAAGCAGCATTTGCATATATGGCATTAACAAAAGAAGTATTGAAGGAGGCACAATAATATGGCAGGTAGAGTATCAGGAAAAATCAAATTGCAGTCAGTAGATGAATTATTAGGAGTACCAGAAATCGCAGGTACACAGGAAATAGATATAAGTAGAATACATACATTTCCAAATCATCCATTCAAGGTTATAAATGATGATAAGATGGAAACTTTGGTTGAGAGTATCAGAGAAAATGGAGTCTTGAATCCAGTAATTGTAAGACCTGATCAGACAGGTAATTATGAAATGATATCAGGTCATAGAAGATTACATGCAGCTGGTATAGCGGGATTAGATAAGATTCCGGCGATTGTAATAGAAATGTCAGATGATGAAGCCATAATAAAAATGGTGGATGCAAATATCCAACGAGAAGAGATTCTTCCAAGTGAAAGAGCATGGTCTTTGAAAATGAAGATGGATGCAATGAGACGACAGGGAAGTAGATCAGATTTGACTTGTGGAACTGAGTTCCACAAGAAGAGTGCTGATGAAAGAAAAACTAGAGAAGTAATTGGTAATGAATCAGGTATGACTGGAAGACAGGTAACCAAATATATAAGACTTACTGAATTGGTTCCGGAATTGCTCAGTATTACAGATGAAAAGAAAATAACATTAGCAATGGCGGTTGATATATCTTACTTCGATGAACAAGTACAAAAATGGGTATATGAATATTTGAAAGATAATGGATTTTTAAAACCGTTACAGGTTACTGCATTAAAGGAACATCCGAATTTAGTAAAAGCAAATCAGCACATGATTATTTCTATATTAAATGGTGCACTGCCAACAAAGTCTGAATCAGCAAAAGTTTTGCTATCAGAGAAGAAACTAGATAAGTATTTTCCATCACATTTTTCTGCAAAGCAAAGAGAAGATGTGATAATTCAGTTATTAGAAAAGTGGAGTCAGGACCAGGAACAAGAATAAGGGAAGGGTAATCAGAACTGTAAAAAATACATTTCTGAAATCAGAAAGGAGTATCACATGGAAGACAGAGTTACGCTTTCCTATTTCTATGGAAAGGAAGCAGATCAGTATTCGTTTTATAAAATTCCAAAGCTATTGTTCATAGATGATCATTATAAATCAATATCAGTAGAATCAAAAGTTTTGTATGGATTGATGTTAGATAGAATGTCATTATCGTTGAAAAATCAGTGGTTGGACGGAGAAGGGAGGGCGTATATATATTTCTCATTGGAAGATATTATGGAATTGATCGGTTGTAGTAACAAGAAAGCAATCACTATAATGAAAGAATTGGATGGAGAAGCTGGTATAGGACTTATCGAAAAAAAGAGACAGGGACAAGGAAAACCAACTATCATTTATGTAAAACAGTTTGTGCTGGGAGAAGTTCAGAAGTGTAAAAATTACACTTCTAAAGAAAAAACGGCTGTTTCAGAAGTGAATAATTTACATGTCTTGAAGTGTAAAAACGACACATCTAGAAGTGAAGAAATTACATGTCTAGATGTGAAAAAATTACACACTAATAAGAATAATATAAATAATACTGATTTGAGTAATATCGAATCTAATCATATCTTATCAGTAAATGATGGGATAGGATCCGATGTGGAAGCATATTCAGAATATATACGAGAAAAAATATCACTGGAAATTCTAAAAGAGAGAAATCCATTTGATTGTGAATTGCTTGATGGAATTTATGATTTGATTTTGGAAACACTTTTGTGTGATAATGATACTATCATAGTTTCGTCAAATAAATATCCTGCAGCTTTAGTGAAAAGCAAATTCATGAAATTGGATAGCTCTCATATCCAATATGCAATAGACAGTATGAAACGAACGACTACCAAGATACATAATATTAAAAAATATATGATGGCAACTTTGTTTAACGCACCAAGTACTATTAACGGATATTATCAGGCTGAGGTAAATCATGATTGGCCGCAGTATGTAGTAAAGTAGAACAAGAAAGAAGAGGTAAACGCTATGTCTATGTTAGATGAATACGAAGAATCCTTTTATTATGATAAACCTAGTTCTACCGGTACGAATGTATCAGGTGAGGCAGTAGGAATGGGCCTTGGATTAGGTGCAGGTATTGTAACTGGTCTTTTGTCTGGGATAATGTTATTACTTACAAGGTTAGATATTCTGAGCTCGGGAATACTTGGATTATTGTTTTATATGCTCACATATAAGAATGGATGGCCAGCAGTAGTTTATATATTTGCTATAGTTGCTATTATTGTAGTATCTGTAATTCTGCAGCATCGTTTTATAGTTGTGCGTATCATCTACGGAGTATTCATGTGCGTAGTAGCTTCACTTCTAGGTCCTGCTATCATAGGATATGATTCAGAAGTAAGAATGTACACAATAATGGCAATTTGCTGTGGAGTGACTGCTATAATGGAGTTTATTTCATGGCACGTTGAGAGGTTGAGAGTGTTGTTTTGATATCACGCAAAGACAAATAATAAGCCAGGTAAGGCTTACAATCAATGGTTTCCATACTTTCGGTTATTATTGCCGATTGCTGGAAGCCTTTCTTTTTGGTCTTTCAAAGTAGTATAAGATTTAATTGAAATATTAAGTTAAGGGTAGAGTAGTGTTGTGATAATTTTAAGGAGGTAACCCTATTGTGGAACTACTACATCGGTTTATTTATATTTCTAAATCTTCATGATTAATATACTGCTAGAGTATCATCATATGCATACGTTTTATATATAATTGATAGTCGCTTGTGGTTTACCAATTATATTCGAGAAGCAGTG
>JAEWWQ010000105.1 GCA_023458855.1 Bacillota bacterium | reverse complement strand
ATAACAAAAGCTGATCGCTTTAAGGATTTTCCGAAGAGTAAGATTAAGCATTTTTCACCTCATGATGTTATCAGGAATCCTGACGTAATCTTACAATAGTAATTTTAGAGCGGAGAAAGGAAGGTATTTTTTATGAATGAGGTATTAAAAGATATTAAGCAGTCTCTATTGACAGGTGTTTCTTATATGCTTCCGTTTGTTGTCGCGGGAGGTATATTAGTAGCAATCGGTTTTGCAGGGGGCGGAGCGGTTGCAGTTACACAAAGCGAGACTGGATTCTGGTCCAGAATCTTTTGGTGGGGAAAAGACGCTTTTGGGATGATGGTTCCTATTATGGCAGCTTATGTGGCATTTTCCATAGGTGATAAGCCTGCTATACTTCCTGGTATGATTGCCGGAATCTGTGCAGATGATATCGGAGGCGGATTCATAGCGGCTCTGATTGGAGGTATTATTGCAGGATATCTTGTACAGTGGCTGAAAAAGATACCTATGCCGCGTGCATTGAAGTCATTACTTCCAACGTTGATCATACCGGTTGTCGGAACACTTACGATTGGATTTATCATGGAAATCGTATTAGGCGGACCAATTGCAGCAATCAATCAGGGAATGCTGGATTTCTTAAGTGGATTACAGGGAAGCGCACTTGTTGTACTGGGGCTTGTGCAAGGTTCAATGCTGGCCTTTGATTTAGGTGGACCTGTTAATAAAGCGGCATATGCTTTTGCACTTGCGACACAGGCAGCAGGCAACAATGCACCAATGGCAGCAAACTTTGTAGCATCAATGGTACCGCCGCTATCACTTGCTTTGGCAATGGTTATTTCAAAAAAGAAATTTACAAAGACAGAACGGGATGCAACAGGAGGATGTTTCGTAGGCGGATTAGCCATGATTTCTGAATTTGCCATTCCATTTGCAACCGGTAATCCGTTACTTTACATTCCATGCTTTATGGCAGGAGGTGCAGTAGGAGCTATCAGTTCATACTTATTCGGCTGTACCATGGCTGCTCCGCACGGAGGATATTTTGTGGTTGCATTATGTAATAAACCGCTTTTACTGACTTTGGCATTACTCATAGGTTCGGCAGTAAGCTGTGCATTGATATTAGTATTCAAAAAAGCACCATCGGAGGATGAGCTTGCGATGGACGAAGCACAGGAAGAGTGATAGGTAAATGTGTAGCACAAATATATACTTGTGCTGCACATTTATAAAATAACTAAAAATTATATTCAAAATAGGAGAAGTTATGAAAAGCTTTAGATATGTGGTTACAGACGAGGAAGGACTTCATGCGAGACCGGCAAGACTGTTGGTGAAAGAAGCAGAGAAACTGAAGAGTGTTATAATGATTGATAAAAACGGACAAAAAGGCAGTGCAAAGAAAATATTTGCGGTAATGGCTCTTGGGGTGAAAAAAAGAGAGGAAGTTATCATTACCGTAGAAGGAGATACGGAAGAATCGGATTATATAATTATAAAAGACTTTTTTGAAGCAAATCTATAAGGAAACGGAAGGGGGATGTTCATGAAAAGGATATCAGGCAAATCTGTTTTCGCTGGTATTGCAATTGGGAAAATAGCTATTTTTGAAAAAGATGCGCAGAATATCAAAAGGATACACATTCAAGATGCCGAGGCGGAGATCGCAAGGATTGAAAAGGCTTGTGAACAAGCTGTGATACAGCTTCAGGAGTTGTATGATAAGGCAAAGAGTGAGATTGGAGAATCTGGTGCGGCAGTATTTGAAGTGCATCAGATGATGATTTCGGATGAAGATTATCAGGATTCCATTAAAAATATAATTACGATACAAAATGTAAATGCAGAATATGCGGTAGCAGTTACCGGAGATAACTTTTCTGCGATGTTTACTGAAATGAATGATGAATATATGCAGGCAAGAGCGGCTGATGTAAAAGATATTTCTACGAGGATCGTCAATATATTATTGGGGAAAAAAGAAAATAACTTATCTGCCGGGGAGCCTGTTATTATTTTGGCGGAAGATCTGGCACCAAGTGAGACCATACAGCTTGACAAAAGTAAAGTACTTGCATTTGTAACCCGCTTTGGATCCACTAATTCGCATACTGCTATATTGGCAAGGACTATGAATATACCTGCCCTTATAAATCTGGAATATGCAAAAGAGGATAATGGAAAGCTTGGTATTGTGGATGGATATAACGGACTGCTTATCATTGATCCGGATGAGAATACGATAACGGAATATGAAGCCTTAATCAGAAAAGAAGAAGAAAAGAAAAACATGTTTCGCACCATGACAGGAAAAGAAACCATAACAAAAGGCGGAAAAAAAATCAAGCTGTATGCCAATATTGGAAATGTTTCGGACATTGGGAATGTAATGATGAATGATGGTGAGGGGATTGGTCTGTTCCGTAGTGAATTCTTATATCTGGAGTCTGATCACCTGCCGACAGAGGAGGAGCAATTTCAGGCTTATAAAAAAGCAGCAGAATGTATGGGGGGAAAGAAGGTAATTATCAGAACCCTTGATATAGGAGCAGATAAGCAAGTGCCTTATTTGAACTTGGGAGCGGAAGAAAATCCGGCAATGGGATATCGGGCTATTCGGATCTGTTTGCAGGATACGGAGTTATTTAAAACACAATTACGTGCTATTTTCAGGGCAAGTGCCTTTGGAAATATTGCAGTCATGTATCCAATGATAATATCCGTGGATGAAGTACAGAAGACGAAAGAGTTGGTAAAAGAGGTGCAGGAAGAACTGAGAAGAGAAAATTATCCTTTTTCTGAGATAGAGCAGGGGATTATGATTGAAACACCGGCAGCAGTTATGATTAGTGATCTCTTGGCAGATAAGGTGGATTTCTTCAGTATTGGAACGAATGATTTAACACAATATACATTGGCTATCGACAGACAGAACAGTAATCTGGATTCTATTTATGATTCCCACCATGAAGCAATATTACGAATGATTCAGATGGTAATTG
>JAEWWQ010000104.1 GCA_023458855.1 Bacillota bacterium | reverse complement strand
TGGCAGCACAGACCAATAGTTTATCCGCCAATGGATCCATAAATTTTCCAAAATTCGTTACCAGATTATATTTTCTTGCTATTTTTCCATCCAGCAGATCGGTCAGACTGGCCGCAATAAAAATAGCAAGTGCAATCCATTTCGAAACTGCTCCGGTGTAATCTGTCAGCATAAAAAACACAAAAGGTAATATCATAAGCACACGTAATATTGTCAGTTTATTTGGTAAATTCATTTCATAATCCTCCTGACTGCAACAGCAATCAATTCTTTCTGATTCAATTCTTCTGATTTTAATGCAATTACTCTTTTTCTACTAATTCCCCAATAATATCATACTCATAAGAGCCGGTTATTCTGGCGGTAACATAATCACCTGTCATAAGTTCCCTCTGCGTATTAATAAATAGAAAACCATCCACATTGGGCGCATCCTTATAGGTTCTTGCCACATAAGCATTCTCATCGGCTACTTTTCCTTCTACTATTGCATCTACCGTTCTTCCAATCATGGCTTCCGCTTTTTCAAAAGCAATCTCCTGCTGCAATTCCATGATTTCAGTCTGATGTTGTACTTTAATATCTTCTTCGACCTGATTTTCCATGTCAGCTGCCGGGGTCCCCTCCTCAGGAGAATACGTAAAGACTCCAAGTCGGTCAAATTCCATCTGATCCACAAAACTTAACAGTTCTTCCTGTTCTTCCTCTGTCTCACCTGGGAA
This sequence comes from Bacillota bacterium, assembly GCA_023458855.1. Classification (GTDB taxonomy): domain Bacteria; phylum Bacillota; class Clostridia; order Lachnospirales; family Lachnospiraceae; genus SZUA-378. The sequence goes on along the minus strand of JAEWWQ010000104.1, from coordinate 3,933 downwards.
CCCGGTGATCAAAGTAGTCCGCAAGCAGATATCCGGAATTTCCTTTCTTAATTTTCCTATTATTTCTTTTAATTCTGTCTGGTTCGTTCTGCGTCCCATTCTTTTTAAAATTTGATCTGATGCGTGCTGAATGGGCATATCCAGATAATGACATATTTTCTTTTCTGTCTTTATCACCTGAATCAATTCATCTGTAATTTCCTCTGGATAGCAATAGAGGATACGAATCCAATAAAGGCCGGATATCTTACACAATTTCTGCAATAATTCCGGTAATTTTTTCTCACCATAAATGTCCCTGCCATACACAGTTGTCTCCTGTGCTACCAGAATTAACTCTTTTGCTCCATTTGCAACTAACTGCTCTGCTTCTTTTATAAGGCTTTCCATTGGTATGCTTCTGTAATTTCCACGGATCTTCGGTATGATGCAATAGGTGCAATGTTTATCGCACCCTTCGGCTATTTTCAAATACGCATAATGTCCCCCTGTTGTTACAACTCTCTTTTTCCCGTATACAGGTGCCTCATTAATGTCTGCAATATGGTTTTCTCCTTTACCAGCCAACACCTCTTCTACTGTTTCCACAATCTTATCAATTGCAGAAGTTCCGATAATCGCATCCACTTCTTCTATCTCTGATTGAATCTCACCCTGATAACGCTGCGCAAGACAGCCTGTTACAATCAGCGCTTTACACTTGCCATTTTTCTTCAATTCTGCCATTTCCAATATTGTATTGATGCTTTCTTCTTTGGCATCATTAATAAAGCAGCAACTATTGACTACAATAACTTCTGCTTCGTTCTCATCATCTGTAAAGGTATATCCTTTGTCCACTAACATACCCAGCATAACTTCTGAATCCACGAGGTTCTTATCACACCCCAGAGATACAAATAATATATTCATAACTGCTCCTGCCATTTTCTATTGTTTATTAAAAAAGGAGAAATCACCTTATGTCATTTCTCCCAAAGCTTACATTCTATTCCTCTTCAACGCCGGTAATCTTGATTTTAGACTGATTTAATTCTTCTACTGCAATTGACAGAGGTTTTTTGCCTGCCCCATTAACCAACGGTTCCTCGCCACCTATAATTTGTCTGGCTCTTTTTGAAGTTGCCATAACAATAGAATATCTGCTGTTAACAACTAATTGTTCTCCTTGTTCTACCTCGCTGTTTACTACGTTCATTAAATCTGTGTAAGATGGATGTAACATATTATTCTCCTTTCGAAAGTCGGTGCAAATCTTCTCTTATTGATTGTATAAATTCTGCATTACGCGACGGTGCATTATGGGCAACCGTAATAATGGAATGTAGTTCCTTCACGCATATGTCTAAATCATCATTAATTACAATGTAATCATAATTTTCAATTCCCGTTGCCTCTTCGTCAGCTCTCGCCAGTCTTTGATAAATCACTTCCGGTTTTTCTGTCCCCCGGCCTATGAGGCGTTTTTCTAATTCCTTTACACTGGGCGGCATCACAAAAACCAGTAATGCAGTCTCAAAACGTTCTTTGATTTTCAGCGCCCCCTGAATCTCAATTTCAAGAATCACATCTTTTCCTTTGGCAAGCTGCTTTTCAACATACTCTTTTGGTGTTCCGTAATAGTTCCCGCAATACTGGGCATACTCTATTAACCCTTCCTCTTTAATCTGCTCTTCAAATGCCTGCCTTGAGACAAAGAAATAATCTTTACCGTCTACTTCTCCCGGTCTTGGCTGTCTGGTTGCCATTGATACTGACAATGCATAATTATCATATGTGTGAAGTAATTGCTTCATGACAGTTCCCTTACCAGCACCTGAAAAACCAGATACAACTACTAATATACCCTTTTTATTCTTCATTGTCATCTTCACTCTCAATCTGTGCCCGTCCTGCAATCGTTTCAGGTAAAAGTGCTGACAATACTAACTGGTTATTCGCCATGACCAGTACGGATTTTGTCTTTCTTCCCTGCGTTGCATCTATTGCCATTCCTGATTCCTTTGCCTTTTGCACCATTCGTTTGATCGGTGCCGAGTCAGGACTGACAATTGCGATAATCTTACCTGTATTCACAATGTTACCAAAACCTATATGAATCAGCTTATTCATTTCTGCCACCACTATTCTATATTCTGAATCTGTTCTCTCACTTTTTCAATCTCTGTCTTAAGTTCAATTGCACGGTTGGATATCTCAAGATCACTGGCTTTAGAAAGAATCGTATTGGCTTCACGATTCATCTCCTGTGCAATAAAATCAAGCTTACGTCCAATACTTCCGCCTTCTATTAACGTATTCTTCGTTGTCTCGATATGGCTCTTTAAACGGACGATTTCTTCATCTACACATACTTTGTCTGCAAAAATAGTTATTTCAGTCAGTAATCTGTTTTCATCAACTTTTGTATCTTCCAACAGGTCTTTTACTTTTTCTGTAAGCTTTGCTTTGTATTCTGCAATAATCTGCGGCGACCTGTCTGAAATAAAAGCAACAAGTTCCAGCATGGCATCCAATTTGCTTAATAAATCCTCTTTCAGATGTTCTCCCTCTATGATTCTTGTCTCTACAAAACCTTCTGCTGCACCTTCCAGTGCTTTCTCCAGTCCCTTCCAGATTTCTTCCTCGTCAATGGTCTGTTCTTCCATCGTAAATACTTCCGGATATCTGGACAGTGAAGAAATACGGACATCATTGTCCAATCCGAATTCCTGCGCCATTTGCTGCAGATATTTCATATACTCTTTCGCTACATCTGCATTGTATTTGATGCAGACATTATTTTCGCTAAAGTCTTCATAGGTAATAAAAATGTCAACTTTTCCCCTTTGAATATACTTCTTTAATAGATTACGGATAGATGATTCAAAAAAATTAAGTTTTTTAGGCATCTTAATATTGGCATCAAGATAACGATGATTTACAGATTTCATCTCAACTGTAAATTTACGGTTGCCTTCTGCTGCTTCACATCTTCCGAATCCAGTCATGCTCTTAATCATGTACTTTCCTCTTTTATCAATTTAGTAATGTTCACTGGACATAGATTCACAGTTACACACTTCATTTTATTATAGTGCAAGTGCCACTTATCGTCAAGAACAATACTTGAATTCCAGCGGCATACTTCTAACAATATCTTCACTTTACTTCCTGTATTCCTCTGATATCAGAATCGATCATCAGGGAATAGTTGGTATAATAAACAACAAATCCCGGTTTTCCACCGCTTGGTTTCTTTACATTTTTCTTCTCAGTATAATCAATCTCTATTTTTTCCTGTCCTTTTCCTTTAGAATAATGGGCGGCCAGTTTTCCAGCTTCTTCAAATGTACGGTCCGGTAATTCTTCCCCATTCGTTTTTACAACAACATGGGAACCGGGAATACCTTTTGCGTGAAACCACCAGTCATTGCCAACTGCAAATTGGAAAGTCAATTCATCATTCTGGAAATTATTCTTTCCTACATAGATATGAAATCCATCACTGCTGATATAATGAAACGGTTTACTTGTGATCTTTTCCTTTTTCGTATTTCCCTTTCTCCGAATGTATCCGCTTTGCGTTAGTTCTTCTTTAATCTGGACCAGATCCTCTTCCTGTAATGCAATATCCAGAGCTGTGCTAATAGATTCCAGATGCTCGATTTCTTCTTTTGTTTCCTTCGTCAGTTCCGACAATGCTTCATATGTTCTTTTTAGTTTTCCATATTTATCGAAATACTTCTTGGCGTTTTCCCCCGGTGTCAACAGCGGATCCAAGGGAATCGTAATCATCTCGTTAGTGTAATAATTCAAAGCTTCCATGGATTTCGCACCGGCTTCCACCTCGTATCCATAAGTATTCAGTAACTCCCCGTATATTTTCAATTTATCCTTTTTCCCGGTATCTTGCATTTGCTTCATTTGAATATCATACTTTTTGACATTACG
>JAEWWQ010000103.1 GCA_023458855.1 Bacillota bacterium | reverse complement strand
TTGACAGCCCCTTATTTCTTTTTTTTATATACACTTGGAGTGACATTCATTTTCCGTTTGAATAACTGAATAAAGTGACTACTGTCATTGAAACCGACCATTCCTGCAATTGTAGTGACAGAATAAGAGGTTTCTTTCAGCAGATCAGCACCTTTATGAATCCTGAAATTGATCAGGTATTCATATGGAGTTATATGAAGTGTGTTTTTAAAACAACGGCAGCAGTCACCGCTGCTGATATGCGCCACCCGTGCAATATCAGGCAAAGAAATATCTTTCCTGTAGTTGCTGTGAATAAAGGCAAGCATAGCCTGTAAATTTTCCTGTTTTCGGATAAAGGATCTAGAGGCTTTTTCCAGGGAACCCTTAATATTTCTAACAAATGAGAGCCATATTTCAGTCAGCATGATTACAATTTCATAATCTTTGCCATAAACATTACTGGAGAGGCAGAGGTTCCTTAAATTCCACAATCCGTTTATAATTTCGCATTCCCAGGGGATAGCATTACTTAATAGTCTGACTGAAAAACGATAATTGCTGGTAAAAGGCAGTACATAATCCATTTCTAACTGACTTCCATGAAAAAAAGATAATAATCTGGCAGGGAAATTAAAACTGATGTATTCACCTTCTGCACTGATATGGTTTGTCATATGAAGAAGTCCGCTATTGATAAAAATGGCATCACCAGTATTTAAATCATATTCGGTACCGTTTACCTGCATACGTACAGTTCCTTTTGTAACAAGCGTAAACTGCAGATCTTCATGCCAATGAAGATAATGGTAGCCTGGTCCTGGGGGGATGCATTGTTTACAATTAATGGTAAACATTACAAAAGGAAAAGCATCATTTTCATATAAACTGGTCTTGTGCAATTGGTCGGACAACATAATAAGCTCCTAAATGTTAATATTGTTATATAATTTGTCACTATACATATATTAAATTTATGATAGTGCTGATATTATTATACCCATATGTTGTCAACCACACAAGAGATTATAGTAGGAGGAAACCTATGAAATATATGAAAGAGTTTGGAATCATACTGGCAGTTACTTTTCTTGGAGAGGTACTAAAATATCTGATTCCATTGCCGATACCGGCTAGTATTTACGGACTTATATTAATGCTGGGTGCATTGAAGACAAAAAGAATACGGTTAGAATCAGTTCAGAAAACAGGGAAATTCATGATTGAGATAATGCCGATGATGTTTATTCCGGCTGCAGTAGGGTTATTGGATTCCTGGACAGCATTGAAGTCCATTTTTATTCCGGTCATAGTAATTACTATCCTATCGACAATTGCGGTAATGGCAGTTACGGGAAGTGTTACCCAGATAGTGATAGAGAAAGAAAAGAGGAAAGACTGATGAAAGAGATTCTGTGTGATTCGGCATTCTTCGGAGTGGCAGTCAGTATTTTGTCGTATGAACTTGGTATGTTCTTAAAGAAAAAAACAAAACTTGCGATGTGCAATCCCCTGCTAATTTCAATTATTGCAGTAATTTTAACGCTTCTCGTCTTTCGTGTAGACTATAACAGCTATAATGCAGGAGCAAAATATTTAAGCTATCTTTTAACACCCGCAACAGTATGCCTGGCCATTCCACTGTATGAACAGTTAGAACTGCTAAAGGATAATAAGAAAGCAATTATGGCGGGGCTGATATCGGGTGTATTTACGAACCTGATCTGCATATTTATACTTTCTCTGCTATTTCATTTAAGACACCGGGAATATGTCACTTTATTGCCCAAATCAATTACGACAGCCATCGGTATGGGCGTTTCAGAAGAATTGGGAGGTATCGTAACAATAACAGTAACAGTGATTATCATTACAGGTGTACTGGGAAACATAATAGCAGAAACTGTGTGTAAAGTGTTTCATATAAAAGAACCAATTGCAAAGGGGATAGCGATAGGTTCGGCATCTCATGCGATCGGGACTGCAAGGGCTATGGAAATGGGAGAAATTGAAGGAGCGATGAGCAGCTTATCCATTGTAGTAGCAGGATTATTAACGGTTGTGGGCGCATCTGTATTTGCCAATTTCATTTAAATCATGATAGGATATCAATTTAACAGTGGCAGAATCATTTTTAGATTCTGCCACTGTTGCATTTTGGTAATTCACCAGATATTTTGCCCGTATCTTTCCATTGCCTCCTGCTTTGCCAATTGCAGCCCCTCATCAAGTGCCTGCATTACTTTTTTTAATGTCTCTTCATCTTCCATCTGTCCATCGTAGGCAAGTCCGATAATACCCATTAATGCAGTTTTTATGTGTTCGGCCTGTTGACGTATTTCACTTCTTTCGCTGTCACTTAACATGACATGGTACTCTGCAGTTTGTTCACAAACTTTATATTGAATAATCTCAAGATCAAGCAAATAATCTGCAGTGACCGCGAAGTAGGTGGCAAGCAGACTCAGCGTGTTAGCATCAGGCAGACTTTTGTTGCGTTCATACGCGCTATAGGTTTGTCTTTTTATTTTTAGATAGTTTGCAACATCATTTTGCGTTAGTTTTTTTAACTCGCGAATCTCTTTTAGTCTTTCACCCAACATAAGCAACACTCCTTTGATAACTATTATAGCAAGTTAAATTTGCCTTTACTACGATAGCAAAAATAAATTGCCTTTTCTATTGAATCGGCAAAATAAATTTGCTATTATGAAATTGGAACTAAAAAACCGCATAATCAGAGCAAAAGCGACAATCGGTATTTTTGAAAGAGGGGGATATCTTGAGAATTTGGTTTAGGGAAGCACGTGAAAAATATGGCATGACGCAAGACAAAATTGCCAAGGAAATAGGAGTTACAAGGCAATTTATAGGAATGATAGAAAATGACAGTGCTAATCCAAGACCGGAAAAAGCAAAAGCGATTGCAAATTTATTAGGTTTTGAATGGACAAAATTTTTTGAGAAATAGTCCTTCCGCATGCAACGCTGATTTTGGAAAATGGGCAAGGAATCTTGGAATGAGGAGCGTACGAATGAGAAATAGTAAAATTACAAGTCAGATGTTACAGGAAATACTGGACATGAATTTACTCCATAAATTCATGAATCAAATATACATGACAGTGCACATTCCAATAACGCTATGTGATATGGAAGGTAACGTACTCGTCGCATCAAACTGGTCAGCTTTTTGCAAAGACTATATGAGAAAGGACGGCAGGTCAAGTCAGCAATGTATTTCCACCTGTGCGTCTGAAACTGGTGAAGAAAATGGTATTTTTCTCTGTCCATATGGTCTTGAAATGTATAAAGCACCAATTAAGATAAGAGAAAAAACAGTGGCCCATATTATTGTCAGCCAGTTCCTGACAGAAGAACCAGTGGAAGAAGCACTTTGCAAAAAAGCGCAAAAATATGGATTTGATACCGGGTTCCGGGACTCCATCAGGCAGATTCCCGTGGTCTCACAAAAAAAGCTGGAAGAAGTCATTGCATTTATAGATGATTTCGTGATTTTAATCCATGACATGATTGAGAGAAAGATGCATGTAAAGGCATTAGATGAAGAAGTCGTGCAAAATTATAAAGAGTTAGAAAGTGCATACCAGGATATCTCAGAACTGAATGCAAGACTTAGTGTCCTGAATAATGATTTACGGATAAAAAGCAATGAATTGTCGCTTAGAGAAATGCGGTATCGTTTTCTGTTTACGACTATGAATCAGGGAATCTTACTTTTAAGAAAAGAGGCCTTTCCCAATAAGAAAGGTGACTATGAATATTCAGTGGTCGATATGAATTCAGCAATGCAGCTTATGATTCACAGGTTAGGCCAGGCGGATGGCATTCCGGATAAGAATCTTATGAAGAGCGATATGATACAGCATATCTTATCCAAAATCTGCGGGGAAGAAGAAATAATAGATTTCTATTTTGAGAAAAAAACAAAAAGGTATTATGATATACAGAGCAAAATGCTGAATGAACATGAGATTATGATCTGCATAACGGACACGACTACTACGTATGAACAGTTGAAAAATCAAAAAGCACAGATATGGAAGTTGGTGGTTGCATTAGGGAGTCTGATTGAAAAGCGGGATCTATATACAGCCGATCATCAGAGAAAAGTGGCGATACTGGCCGCCAAAATAGCAATTTATATGGGACTGGATAAAAAGAAGACAGAAGCGATTTTCATGGCTGGTCTGTTACATGACATAGGTAAGATCGGTATCCCTTTTGAAATTTTAACTAAGCCGGATAAATTGAATGAGATTGAATATGAATTCATGAAGACACATGTTCAGATCACCTATGATATTTTGAAAAGCATTAATTTTACGTTACCAATTTCAGAAATAGCATATCAGCACCATGAGAGGCTGGACGGAAGTGGATATCCCAGAGGTCTAAAAGAGAAAGATATTATTGATGAAGCAAAGATACTTGCAGTTGCAGATGTTTATGAGGCAATCACATCTCATAGACCCTATCGACCCTCAATGGGTGTTGAATATGAGGTAAGACATCTGACAGAAAACAGTGGGATTCTATATGATGCAAATGCTGTGAGCAGTTGTATCGTAGCAGCACAGGATAACATATGGGATATCAATAAAATTGAAGAATACTTAAAATGTGAAGGGTTTTGAGAAAAGGAGGCACTCCAGGTAAATATAATAAATCAAAGGAACATGACATATAGATGTCGTGTTTCTTTTGCTACAATGCTTCCAGTGGGATAGAAAAATCATTCCCACAAAATAAAATGAGAGACGGGAGCAGAAAAAATGAAGTATGAAGTCGTAGAATTAAAGGAAAAGACAATTGTCGGAGTAAGTGCAAGAACGGGGAACCAGGATCCAAAGATGGGTGCGATTATAGGAGGCCTTTGGGAAATGTTATTTCAGGGTAATAGATATGCTGCCATTAAGAATAAGATAAATGAGTATTCAATCGGTCTTTATTCAGATTATTCTGATGATACGTATCTTGTGACAGCTGGCGTGGAAGTGGAGACGGCAGAGAACACAGAACTTACCACCAAAGTAATTCCGGCCGGCAAGTATGCAAAATTTATGTTGGAAGGAAATATGCAGACAATTGTAAAAGAGGCATGGGAACAAATCTGGCAGGAAGATCTGGACAGAACTTTTACTGGTGATTTTGAAGAATACTTGAATAATGATACAGTAAATGCAAAAATTGCGATTTATATTGCAATCAAATAGTATTAGAACTTGAATAAAGAGCAGAAAAGTGGTAAATTTAATTGCATACAATATATAAGGAGAAGTAACAAAATGAAGAATCAATCAGAAAAATGCGATATGTTACTACTTGAGAATCAATTATGTTTTCCGCTTTATGCATGCTCAAAAGAGGTCGTTCGAAGATATAAACCCTTTTTGGATGAATTGGACCTGACCTATACACAATATATTACAATGATGGTGATGTGGGAAAAAAAAGAAATTAACGTGAAATGTCTGGGAGAAATCTTATATCTTGATTCAGGAACCCTTACCCCGGTCCTGAAAAAGCTGGAAGGAAAAGGTTATCTGACCAGAGAACGTTCCAAAGAAGATGAGAGAAACCTTTGTGTTATCATCACCGAAAAAGGAGAACGGTTGAAAAAGCAGGCGGCCGATATTCCTTTGAAGGTAGGAAAATGTTTAAAACTGGAAGGGGAAGAGGCAAAGCAGCTGTATTATCTTTTATATAAAATTTTGGGATGTATGGATTAATGTAAGGTAACGTGGTATCATAGGAAAAGACGAAGTAGTCAGGAAAAGCTCTGATTCCTTCGTCTTTTTAGTTCATGAAAGCCGGTTTCTTCTTGTTTGGAGAATGCCGCAATAACTTGAGAAGCAAAAAAATTCTGGAGGAAAGGAATATTTTATGGATAAAGTGGATGAAGCAATCATAAAAATGTTACAGGAGGATGCAAGGATTCCCCTGAAGAAGATTGCAGCACAGGTCTATTTATCATCCCCAGCCGTATCAGCAAGGATTGAACGTCTGGAGGAGGAAGGAATCATTGAGGGATATCATGCGCAGATTGATCCATTTAAGACCGGATATCATATTAAAGCGTATGTAAACCTGGAAATTGTACCCAGACAAAAAGCAGAATTATATCCAATATTGAAGAAGCATGCCAATGTACTTGAGTGTGATTGCGTGACAGGGCAGTATTCGCTTATCTTAAAAGTAGCATTTCCCAGTACCATGGAATTGGATGCATTTATTGGAGAAATACAGCATTTTGGAAAGACAAGTACTCAAATTGTATTTTCGACCATTGTGGAAAACCGCGGAGTGGATGTACATATAGAATAGATAAACACATTTAGATCCAGCCGCCATCCAGGCCGATAATCTGACCGGTCAAATAAGAGTTGCCTGTAGCCAGTTGTACTGCAAGCGTGCCAACCTCGTAAGGGGTCCCCAGTCGGTCAGCGGGTATTTCTTCTATTAAAGAACTTATTTCTTCAGAGGAGAAACATTTATTCATATCAGTATCGATAACACCGCAGGAAATGGCATTTACCTGAATATTACTTGGCGCCAATTCTTTTGCCAGAGCTTTGGTAAAACCATTCAGTCCTGCTTTAGAAGCAGAATAGGCAACTTCCATAGAGGCACCGACAGTGCCCCAGGCAGAGGATATATTAATGATCTTACCGCTTTTTTTGCGGAGCATATACGGAATAGCATGCTTGCTGCACAGGAAAGCAGCAGTCAGATTGGTATTCATAACTCGATTCCAATCAGCTAATTCCATGCTGGATAATAATCCGATATAAGAGATACCGGCATTATTTACCAGAACATCAAGGTCGGAAAGTGCTGCAAATATCTCTTCAACTACGGAACTATCACTAATATCACCGGTAAAAATAGTACAGGCAATAGAATACTCAGTTTCTAACTGCTCCTTTAATGAGAACAGCAGGGATTCTGATTTGTGACAGGTTACGATAAGATCATATCCGGCTTCAGCGAATGCAGTTGCAATACCGGCGCCAATTCCACGAGAGGCACCTGTAATCATGGCAGTTTTTTTCATAGGAACTCCAATCTATACAAATAAGAAGATTTTATAGTTTGGATTATACTAGGATTGTATTTTTATGTAAATACGGATACAATAAACATTACAAATGTTTAACACTATCAATATGGCTTTGAAACATTGCACATGTAATATATTCTATATAGAAAGCAAAATGACGAATAATTGCACGGATTTCATCGATTGTTCATAAAAAAATCACAAATTTGTAATATGGTAATTGCTGGTAACGGTTGACAAATATTACACTGCATGATATATTATTTTACAGATGTAACAAAATTGTAACAACTTGTAATATTTAATTTATTACATACAAATACAATTTGGAGGAAACATTTTTATGAAACAGAAGGCAATTAAAATTGCTGCATGCGCACTCGCAGGAACCATAACATTTACAGCATTCAATTACAAATCCAGTGCTACCGGAGTATCATCAGTGTTACCAGTTGCAGGTTTGGCTCTGGTGCTTGAAGAAGGTAGTTCTGTTACTGAGATGAAACTGGAAGATAGTGTGAATACAGCGGCAATCAAACAAGCAGCAAATGCAGAAGATGTTACAATAGATGATGTATTAGATACTACGATACCAGTAACGAATCCGATTATTAAGGCAGAAGAAGAAAAAACTACCGATACCGGAGAGAGTGAAGAAGTACAAGTTCCTTCCAGTGAAAAGGTAATTCCGGAAGCAGATTCACAGGAAACAGACGTACAGGAGAATGCATCTGTTTCGGAGAATGCGGCGGTGGAAGAAACAACAACAGTCTCGGAAAATGCAGTAGAAGAACTGACGGAAGAAGAGAAGGGATTTCGTTCTTTAGTTATCGCAGATGTTAATGATTATGTAAATATCAGAGACACAGCAAGTGAAGAAGGCGAGATCGTTGGTAAGCTTTATGACAATTCTGTAGGAGAATTTATTTCAGAACAGGATGGCTGGTATGAGATTCAGTCAGGTAATTGTACAGGATTTGTAAAAGCAGAATATGTTGTTACAGGTGATGATGCAATTGCACTGGCAAAAGAAGTCGGAACAAGAATTGCAACTGTTACGACAACGACACTAAAAGTCAGAGAACAACCTGGTATGGATACAACAGTTCTTGGTCTGGTACCTATCGAAGATGAATTGACGGTTCTTGAGGAACTGGATGGCTGGGTAAAGGTATCGATTGAAGAAGGTGAAGGATATGTTTCCAATGAATATGTTTCCTTATCTACTGAATTTGTAAAAGCAGAATCTAAAGAAGAAGAAGAAGCGAGACTGGCAAAAGAAGAAGCTGAAAGAGAGGCAGCAAATGCAGCCGCATCTAAAGCTATAGCAGCACAGAAAAAATCCAGCTCTGGTAATAAAGCTTCTGCAGGCAGTGCAGCGGCAGTGGTAAGTGGCGGAAGTGGAACAGGGGCATCTGTTGCTAATTTCGCAACACAGTTTGTCGGAAATCCATACGTATATGGTGGAACAAGCCTTACAAACGGAACTGACTGCTCAGGATTTGTAATGAGTGTATATAACAATTACGGCGTCAGCCTTCCACATTCATCAGGTGCACAGAGAAGCGTGGGATATGATGTTGGTGGACTCAGTAACGCACAGCCTGGCGATATTGTATGTTATTCCGGACATGTAGGTATCTATATCGGAGGCGGCAATATCGTACATGCAAGTACAGCAGCCACTGGTATTAAGATTTCAAATGCAAGTTATAGAGATGTTCTTTCTGTAAGAAGAATTTTCTGATATATATAAGCAGAGTTATAGAAGCAGGAGTGAGGCAGAGATGTCTCACTCCTTTTTACGCTGTGCAGGCTGTGTACTCGCTTTTGCGGATGAAATTCTCTCAATATCCAATGACCTGCCCGTTTGTATAAGATGCACAAAATGCATGTAAAGTATATAAAAAATCTGGACATAATTATTATGTGAATCAAGAAAGTTATCCACATCCGGAAGTATGATAAATTGAGGAAAATGGATTTATGCACGGAGTTATACACATTATCCACAGCAAAATGTGAAGATTTTTTGAAGATTTTATGGTAACCATGGGAACGGGCGTTTTGTATAGATATCATAAAAAATAGAAAAAAGTCAGAAAATGTCAAATATCGTATTGACTTTTTTTGAAAAAATACTTGCTGGAACTTTTGCAAAGCATTGGCAAATTTAAGTCCGATGTGGTATAATAAATTACAGCATAATTATAGATGTAATCTTAATTATGGATAAGTACAGATAGTCATATCTTTATTTATCAGAGTAACCAACGGAAGGGATGAGCAACATGAAATTTATAATTTTAGGTAAGAACATCGAGGTAACAGAAGGATTAAAGGGTGCAGTCCAGGATAAGATTGGTAAGTTGGAGAAGTATTTTACACCTGATACGGAGGTTCATGTTACATTAAGTGTAGAAAAAGACAGACAGAAGATAGAAGTTACCATTCCGGTAAAAGGAAGTATTATCCGTTCAGAACAAGTCAGCAATGATATGTATGTATCAATTGATCTTGTGGAGGAGATTATTGAAAGGCAATTAAAAAAATATAAAACTAAGTTAGTAGAACATAAACAGGCAAACAGCTTTTTCAAACAGGAATTTATTGAGAAAGATTATATG
>JAEWWQ010000102.1 GCA_023458855.1 Bacillota bacterium | reverse complement strand
CTTCATTTTTAACAAGTGATCCTGCCATATCCACACGAAATCCATCGCATCCCATATTCATCCAGAAGCGCATGATATTTTTAAGTTCTGCTCTGGTTTCCATCGGTCCCTGCGCATCGACAGGCTGCTGCCATTCTGCATCATCTATATGCGCAAATCCATAGTTCAGTGCAGGCTGAGTCGTAAAACAATTCACCCCACAGGTACCGTTTCTTTGTGAAATTCCTCGTAAAGTACCTTGTATTCCTCTGATATTCTCCATCTTTTTACTACAGGAATCTGTCCATACATACCTATCCGTGTATTTATTTTTCTCCGGTTTCATAGACTCTTTAAACCATGGATGCGTTATTGCCGTGTGTCCTGGTACCAGATCCAGTAACACATGCATATCCAGTTCATGTGCCTCTTGAAACAATTGTCTCATATCTTCATTGGTTCCATATCGTGGAGCCACCTGATAATAATCTTCCACATCATATCCTGCATCATAAAATGGAGACACGAAGCAGGGATTGATCCAGATCGCATTGCATCCAAGTTCTTTTATATAGTCTAATTTCTGAATAATACCGGGAATATCTCCAATCCCATCTCCATTACTGTCTTTAAAGCTCTGTGGATATATTTCATAAAATACTGCCGTCTTCAACCACTCTGTCATCTTTTTTCTCCAGTCAACATTCGCCGTTCGCCAAATGCTTCGCACTTGCCTCTCCTGCGCTCATTATATCATAACTACATCTTATGTACAGGCATATCCGCATAAGCATCTGTTCTTGGAAGCCAATCCAGAAATTTAGGCAGTTCCAGATCCCAGAAAGCCCACTCATGCTCATATCCTGAAATATCATCATAATAATGTGTTACACTTTTCTTCAGTAAGTAATTGTGAAAATCCGTTACCTGTTCATACAAGAAGTCTTTATTTCCAATACACAGAAATAATTCCGGAAATTTTATATGTTCTTTCTTATTTTCTTCAACCTGCCTGTATAAATCCATCATATCCGGCAGCCCGTGACCAAGTTTCTCTCCTACCGTATCGCTGTTCCATATAATTGCTGGAGAAAATGCACCAATTGCACGATAAGATTCCGGATGTCCGAGACCATGTGCCAAAGTTCCATAACCTCCCATAGACAATCCTGCTATATAGGTATCTTCCGGTCGGTCTGAAATCTGAAAATTTGCCAGAATAAATTCGGGCAGTTCTTTTGCTACAAACTCGTAATAATTCTCCCCGTACGCATCTGCATTCATATATCCCTTATTTCCGACGGAACAGGTAACTACTGCTATTCTCCGTTCTTCAACATAACGTTCCATAGAGGTGAACCTGCTCCAGCACATATAATCATTTCCATGTCCATGCAATAAGTATAGAACAGGATATTTATGTGTAACTTTATGAGAGAGGATTCCATTCTCCATATCGCAAGGACTTATACTTGGTAAGACTACCATAATATCAACATTATATCCAATCGTATAGGAAAAAAAGTTGCAATGTATCTGAGCCATATCATATCTCCTTTATGATTTAACAGCACCTGCCACAACACCTGCAATAATATATTTTTGCAGGAATAGGTATAATACAATGACTGGTGCCACAACCATAATCAGAGATGCCATGATCAGCCCCAGATCCGATGAATAGGTGCCATAAAACATCTGTGTTGCAATTGTCAATGTATGCAGTTCCTTCTTAGTCAATACCAGCGAAGGCAACAGGAAATCATTCCAAATACCCATGGCGTATAAAATGATGAGCGTTGCTGTTGTTGGTTTTAACAGCGGTAATACAATCCGAAAGAATGTCTGGTGTCTGGAACAACCATCAAGTCTGGCTGCTTCTTCCAACGACATTGGAATACTGCTCTTAATAAATCCATGATACATAAATACTGACATTGCTGTTGAAAAACCGGTATGCATCAGAATCAGTGTTGCTCTTTTATTCAGCATATGCAATTGTCCGCCATAGATAGACACCAGCGGAATCATAATAACCTGAAAAGGAATGACCATGGAGGCAATCATTAAGGTAAAGAAAATCTTATTTAGTTTATAATCCATACGTACAAAGAGGTACGCGCACATGGAAGAAGTAATGATGATCAATAATACACTACAGCATGTGATAATAAGAGAATTCGAAAAAGCTCTTGGAAAATTCATTTTTGTAAAGGCTTCGCTATAGTTTTTTAAGGATGCTCCCTGACTTCCGATAAAGGCGACTGGTTCCTTAATGATATCTCTTTTTGTTTTAAAAGAGTTAATGATAACCATCACAAAAGGAAACATATAAATCACAAAACAAATCAATAATATGATCATTTTTATGAGAAAACTAATTTTTTTCTTAATATATCCTTTTGTATTTAAATCGTTTCCCATTATGCTTCAACCTCCTTTTTCTTTCCCAAGATTACCTGTGTTACGGCAATAACAGCAATAACCATGAACAGAACAAGTGCTTCTGCCTGACCAAGACCATATTTCTTTGAAGAAAATGCCATATTGTATACATACATTGCTGCCAGTCGTGTTGAGTTATATGGGCCACCTTTTGTCAATGAGATATTTACATCATAGGTAACAAAACACCTTGTAATTGCCAGGAAAAAACAAATTGTGAATGTTCCCATTATCATTGGTATCGTAATATGCCGCATGGTTTGTTTTTCATTACATCCATCAATTCTTGCTGCTTCTTTCAGATCCTCGGATACCCCCGTCAGACCTGCAATATAAATTAACATCAGGTAGCCCGACAGCTGCCACACCGATACAATAATCAATGCCCAAAATGCTTTCCCCGGATCAGAAAGCCAGGAAGTTGAGAAAAGTTTGATTCCTGTTCCTTCCCCAATGATAAGAATCGCTTTATTAAATACAAATTCCCAAATATAACCAAGTACAATACCACCAATTAAGTTCGGTGTAAAAAAAGTGGCTCTGAAAAAATTACTGCCTTTGATCTTACTTGTTACCAGATATGCCAATCCGAATGAAACCAGATTCGCCAGTAATACAGAAATCAAGGCATACAATATGGTTCTGCCCAGGGAAGTCCAAAACTCCGTGTCCCGAACCATGGCCGCATAGTTTTCTAATCCTGCAAATGGAATATTGCTTGAGATACCATCCCACCCAGTAAACGTTAAATAAATACCAAAAATAAATGGTACTATAACAACTGCTGAAAACAAAAGTACTGAAGGTCCCGCAAAACTTAAAAACATAACAGCTTTATAACGAAACTTTTTTTGATTATGCATTATTTTGCTCCTTTCCATGAATCACAAGGCTCATTCCAAAAAATAATTATTAGTGAAAAATGACCGGACCTTTTTCAGATCCGGCATTTTTTCATTTATTATATCTAATTTATCATACTATTATAAGTGACTGATTACTGTGCCTGCCAGTATGTTTCAATATTTG
The DNA here is from genome assembly GCA_023458855.1 of Bacillota bacterium. Lineage (GTDB taxonomy): Bacteria > Bacillota > Clostridia > Lachnospirales > Lachnospiraceae > SZUA-378. Next base: position 7,327 of record JAEWWQ010000102.1, on the reverse strand, counting down.
TTTCAAGCTCTGATCTCGTAATCTGTCCGCCAAGGTATTTCTGCATTTCAGCTCCTAATGTCTTCCAGTGATCACCAGGCATACCTGAAAATGCTTCAAAAATATTTCCGGAAGTTGCATATCCCTGTACAGATAATCCCATAGGATTGGTTACCTCCAGACTAATATTCGAGAAAGCCGGTACCAGGTTACACTGATTAACCAGGAAGTCCTGTCCTGCTTCATCATATACCAACCAGTTCAGGAAATCTTTTGCAGCCTGCTGTTGTGCTTCATCATTATATTTGGTATCGATCATACAATATTTTGTTGCACCGCCGCATAACTTGTCAGTAGCACCATTGTCTGCATCAGCTTGAGCAATCGGCATAATACCATATTCAGCTCCATCAACTGCAAAATCTGACATCTCTGCCCATGCCCAGTTTCCATTGAACCAGAATGCAACATCACCTTCTGCTAACGCTACTGCATTTGCATTATAATCTGCTGATAAAGGATCAGCACCGTTCATATTGTATTTCATTAACACATCAAATGTATCCATTAAGGAATTCCATCTTGCATTATCTGCTAATTTAACGGAACCGTCTTTTAAACCATCTGTGAAAGCAACTGCTCCTGCTGCTGTACCGTCCTGCTCTTCATATACCTGAGACAGATAATGTCCGGCTAAGGACCAGTCTTCTTTATTAAGCGCTACAGGTGTTTTCATACCACCAGCTACTAATTTATCTAACAATGCTGTTAATTCTTCCATAGTATTGATATCATCCGGATTGAACGCTTCCCCGGTAACTTTCTCAATTGCTGTCTTGTTATACATAAGACCTCTTGCTTCAATACAGAATGGAAAACCAATTAATCTGTCATTTACTGTACATCCATACTGAGAACCGCCGACTTCTACCCATTTTTCATTTGAAAGATCGGCTGCATATTCATCTAACATGATAACATCCTGAACATCGCCCATAAAAATTGTCGGTACTTCGCCCGAAGCATATCTTTTTGTAATGTCTTCAGATGGTGAATCACCAACTGTTACAGACACTTCTACTTCTACACCAGTCAGGTCATAATATTCCTTAGCTACTTCTTCCCACTGTGTCTGAATCTCGCTCTTTGTATTCAGAACTGTAATTTTAACCCCATCTGTTGAAACTGCCGCTTTATCAGCATCTGTTGCTTCTTCCGTTGTTTTTCCGGCAGTTGTACTTTCTTCTGTAGTTGCTGATCCACTGTCGCTGCTTCCACAGCCAGCTAAAAGAGTAGCTACCATTGCAATTGAAAGAATTGCACTAACCAATTTCTTTTTCATTCCTTTTCCTCCTTGTGAATGCTCACATCTTTTCATTAATAGCTATAAAATTGAAACGTTTCAAGTTTTAATATAATAATAGGGTATTTTGTATTTATTGTCAACGATGGAAATTGATATTTTATACAAAATTACTTTTTCTATGAATTTCTAATGAAATTAAAGTTGGTTTTTTGTGCTATTTTACAACTGTAATCGTTTCACGTTTATTAATATCTCACATATTTGGGCTTTTTTTTGAAACGTTTTCAATTTAATTGCATTCTAATAAAGCCCTGACATCGAGAATCCTTCATACAATCCGTTCGCTTCTACGGATGGACACACCCTGTCGGCCAGCTTTTTCAGTGTCTCGCTCCCATTTTCCATACAAACACTGATTCCCACTTTTTCTATCATCTCTATATCATTCATACTATCGCCAAAGCCTATCGTATCTTCTATATCGACCCCCAACGCATCACAGATTCGCCTGATTCCCTGGCCCTTATCAAATTCTCTGTTAATAATTTCCCCATTGATACAGCCGTAAGTACTTCTTCCCTGTGTGCAAATATTGAACTTTTGGGCGAGAAGTCTGTCCGGTTCCAGCAATTGTTCCGGATCCATACACAGAAATACGATCTTATAAACAGGCTGCCCGTCATATTTTTCCATTGGAAGGACATGAAGAGCTTCATGCAGCTGTTCCTGCCACCTTACTAATTCGCTATTCTCAATCCCATAATCTTTTCCTTCCAGAAATTTCTTTATCCCTTTATCTGCGTAAGACGCATTCAGACATTCCACTGTACGGAATATTTTGTTTCTTGCAAAAACCTCCATTGCCAGATCGAACTGTTCCTGCTGCATCGGGTTATCATAAATAACCTTACCCTTGCAGGACACATAGCCCCCGGCACTGGCAACATATCCATCAAATGGATATTGCAGAACATCCTGCAATGCACCCAGATTTCTACCAGTGCACAGAAAAACCATATGTCCGTTTTTTCTTGCTTTCTCAATCGCACTCAGTGCACTGTCCGGTATTATATTGGTTCCCGGAATCGTTAGTGTTCCATCAACATCTACAAAAATAAGCTTTCTCTTCATATTTTCTCCTACTGCGCTTTTTTCCATTACTTTATAATCAATCAATTCTTAAGATCAATTCAAGAACTCTCTTTGCACAGGCATTCATTTCTTCCCTGGTAAGGAGGCTCAACGCTTTGGCTTCCAGCAATCGTTCCGGGTAACCACAGCCCATTTTGACATCATTTCCAGCTTTCACTTCCTTATAATGTTCTCCACAGGTCCACCAGTCAGAAGTCACCATGCCTTTAAAGGCCCATTCGTCTCTTAATATGTCTACTAATAATTCTTTGTTTTCCGATGCGCGGTGACCATTTATAATATTGTAGGAGGACATGATGATCCATGGATCTGCTTCTTTCACTATTATCTCAAAAGCCTTTAGGTAGATCTCTCTTGCTGCTCGCTCCGATACCCTGGAATCGCTGTTCCTTCTGTTCGTTTCTTTGTTATTTAAAGCAAAGTGCTTCACAGCAGCTCCTATATGCTGCGATTGAATGCCTCTTACCATGGCTGCGGCCATCTTCCCTGTCAGCAATGGGTCTTCTGAATAGTATTCAAAGTTACGCCCGCATAACGGACTTCTATGAATATTAATTGCCGGGGTCAGCCAGACAGCAATATTATTTTCCTTCACTTCCTTAGCGCCCGCTTCTCCAACAGCACAGACCGTATCCGGGTCCCAGGTACAGGCAAGCAAGGTGGCACAAGGCCATGCTGTCGTATTTACCCCGCACTCGGGAAGCACACGAAGTCCGGCTGGTCCATCAGCCGTCATAATATTCGGGATTCCATACTCCGGCATATTGCCATATCCCAAAGTATTCGCGACTCCGATATTCGGCTGTCCTCCTAACAGATGAGCGACCTCTGCATCCGTCATCTGATCCAGAAATTCGTCTACTGACATATTTCCTTCAGCGACCTCATAAAAGGAACGGATTCCTTTCTTATATATCTCATTCCACATATGATGGCTCTCTACTTCCCTTACTGCCGGTGCATAACCATCTATCATGGCAAACTGCATTTTCTCAAGACCACTGCTATCCGGATCATTCCCTTCTTTCAACGGAAGCGGTTCATAACTGCCATCTGCCAACATTCTTTTTTTCAATGATGTGGGTGCTATTTTTTCACTGAGCTGCTTCGTGATTCTGTTTTGCAGTTCTGTATAAACAAAGTCTATCTTTTCCACATCACGCACTGAAGTTCCGATATAGAACGCATACTCTCCCGCTTCCAGGACATACGCGGATTTTTGCACTTTACCCAGATCATCGTAGGAAGCCATGGAGTCAACTGAAAATTCAAAGTTCAGCACCTGGGCTTCTCCAGCCTTCAGCAAACGCGTTTTCTGAAATGCAACCAGACTTTTTGCCGGTTTTCCCAGAAGCCCCTGTGGCATTCCTGTATAAATCTGGATTACTTCCCGGCCTTCCCGACCTCCTGTATTTATCACATTTACCCTGATCCGGATAGACCCATTTTGTTCCTTTATCGAAACCAAAGACCAGTGGAAGCTGGTATAGGATAACCCAAATCCAAACGGATAATTCACCTTATCGATTGCACCCGGTATCGACTCAAAATAACGATATCCTACGTAGATATCATCTGTATAATCTACATATGACTCAGATTCGTGGAAATTATAAGTCGAAGGATAGTCCTCGAGGCTATTTGCCAGGGTATCGGATAATTTGCCCGAAGGATTGCCCACACCACAGAGAAGCTCTGCCGCAGCCAGTCCGCCTTCCATTCCCCCCTGCCATGCCATCATGACGGATTGTATTCTATCGTCTTTTACAAACCAGCCTGTATCCACCATGCCTCCGACATTCATTACCACAATCACTTTGGGGAAATGTTCTTTGACTGCATTTACCATAGCACTTTCGGCATGCGTCAGATAAAAGTCGCCATCTTCAAATAGTTCTGCCGATCTCTTTGTCAGATATTCCTCCTGTCCTGAGAGTTCTTTATTTTTTATATCTACCGTACTTTTCCGGTCCCATCCTTCTCCGGAGTAACGGCAGATCGTAATAATCGCCGTATCGGTAAAGGCGCGGGACTTTTTCAGTAAATCTGCCGGAACTGCAGGCTCGACTGTCATTCCCGGAACAGCTCCGCCGGCATACTGATTCTTAACGTTTTCGCGATAAAAATCAGATAGCTCTTCATATACGCTGATCTGTTCTTTTAACGCTTTCATTCCCTCATAAAGATTTACAATATATGCAACTGTTACATCGCCGCTTCCGCCTCCGCCTTTCACATAGTCAAAACTACCCTTTCCGAATAGCGCAACTTTAGCACCTTTGCTTAGCGGAAGGAGATTCCGCTCATTTTTAAGAAGCACCATACCTTCCTTCGCTGCATTCCTGGATAATTCCCTATGCTCCTTAGATGCGGTAACTCTCACCCCATCCTCGCCTAACGTCAGACTTGGTTGAAAACGCGCTCTTTGCCATCTGCTCATCGTAAATACCTCCATTTTTTATGATTCAACAATTGATGCTTTTATCTTATTACATGCAGTAATTCATAACAAGTATCTTTTTGATTTTCGGTTATGATGATATTGACTTAATTTAATTTTTATTATATTTTATATCTATGTGGCAGTTACAAAAAATGCCCTGAATGAGAGGTTTCAAGCGTCTGTGTCAACACATGAAATTATCACTACTACTGCAAGGCTTCCGGTCTATTTTGATATTTATGAGACTTATAACCAATTGGTTCCCAGTCATTGGCATAGCCATTTGGAGATTCTCTATATTTTTAAGGGTACTATGAATATCGTTCGTAATGATGTAAAATATACCATTTATGAGAATGATTTATTCGTAGTAAATAGCGGTGATATCCATTTGACCCGCAGTCCCGGCAACATTGAGGTTCTGTTGCTTCAGATTCCTTACGAACTGCTCAGCCACTCCATGCCCGAGTATAAATCCATACGCTTCAAAGAATATTTTCCCCATAGCGAGTTAAATAAGGAGCCCGCATATCAAAAAATGATTCAATATCTGTTAACAATGAGCAGGCTTTATAAACAAGGAGGAGAGGGTTATCAATTCTTTTTTACCAGTAACCTTTATCTTTTTTTACACATACTTTATCATCAGTATGCCACACAGCAAGATCCCCTGAATAACAATAAAGCATCCAGGCATTTATCGCGGGTAAAGAAAGTCATCGATTATGTGGAGCAAAATTATATGGAACAAATAAGTCTCATTGATGCTGCTTCTTTGGTGAATTTAAATCCGGAATACTTCTGTCGTTTTTTTAAGAAATATACCGGTTTCACGCTTATAGAATATATTCATTTAGTTAGAATAACCCATATACACGCAGATATTCTCGATACTGATGATAGCATTACAAGTATTCAGGAACGGCATGGTTTTACAAATTACAGAGTCTTTAATCGCATTTTCAAAGAAACCTATGGGTGTACCCCTTCCAAGCTTCGCTCTGCGTCTACACCAGGGATGGATGCCACGCCGGGCACTCGCTAAAAAGAACGCACAGGCCGAAACCTGTGCGTTCTTTACTGTTATTATTTAAGAGGAAATATCCGTAAGCTTTGCTGTTCAGCCAGTGCCTTTTTGTCAAAGCTTACCTTTGCAAGGAATCCGCTGATTACAAGTGCTTACCCTTTAATCGCTTCAAAAATCGGCTCTTTTTCAACCGTTTCTATACATAGCACATAATTTTTCTTATCATGGTATTCTTCAGGGAGCTCTATTTCGATAAAACTATCTCCTTCGCACACTTTACCACATGTATAGGGAAGCTCTGAACCGTCTTTTACGATATATACTTTTCGTACCTGGTTCGCTATATTTAGTAATTCAATTCGTAATTTTGGTTGTAATATATGAACAAATAATTTGTAGTCTTTCTGTGTGAACTGGGCCCATTCTAATTCGTATGGATACACACTGACACGTTTTGTTCCATAGATCGCTTCGGAATTATCCATAACAAATCGTCCGACCGCATTCAGGACATCAATACTTCCCTGTGGAACTATACCTTCACCTGTTGGGCCTATGTTCAGAAGATAGTTTCCGCCTCTACTATTGATTTTAAGCAATAACCGAATAATATCATCTGGTTTCTTCCAATTCTCATCATACTTATTATATCCCCATGTATCATTCAAAGTTGCCGGTACTTCCCAATCTCCTTCATACGGAAGTCTTGGAATAAAATTATCTCCCGTTGTCATATAGTCACCCATATGATTTCCGGCTCTTCCGCTTATAATACAATTGGGCTGGATCGATTTTACAAGTTCAACTAATTCCCGGGTCTGCTCAGTCGTTATTCCCATTGGTGTATCAAACCAAAGCAATGCAATTTCACCATATTTTGTTAAGATTTCGCGAAGTTGCGGCTTACACTTTTCATCCAGATATTTTTGAAACTGTTTCCTGGAATTATCCTTGGTATACATGAAACCATCTGGATCATCCCAATCTTGTGCCTGTGAATAATATAATCCAAATTTCATATCATATTTATGGCATGCGTCCGCTAATTCTTTTACAAAATCTCTTTTGCAGGGAGTTCGATCAACTGAATTATATGAATTACTCTCTGATTGGAACATCGCAAAACCTTCATGATGTTTGGATGTAAATACTATGTATTTCATTCCCCAATCTTCTTTTGCGCTTCTTACAATCTCTTCCGCGTTAAATTTTTCAGGATTAAACTGACCCGCTAATTTTCTATATTCCTCAACCGGGATATTCAGATAATTCATGATCCATTCTGCAATACGGTCTGTTTTCTCTTTTTTATATTCTCCTGCCAGAATAGAATATAATCCCCAGTGAATAAATAATCCGTATTTTGCATCTTTAAACCATTTCTGCTTTGTATCATTCATAGTAATCTCCATTCTTGCCG
>JAEWWQ010000101.1 GCA_023458855.1 Bacillota bacterium | reverse complement strand
GATTTAATGTGGCCATTGGTTGTAAATACTGATCAGGGGACAATGCCTTTATCAGCGGCACTTGCAAAATTACAGGGCCAATTTGCAGCCAACTACCCGGAATTAATGGCGGCTTCTTTACTTGCATGTATTCCGATGGTAGTGATCTATATTTTATTTCAGAAACAGTTCATCGAAGGAATTGCAACATCGGGTGGTAAATTATAAAAGACAGGAGTACGCAAAATGCCAATTATATATCACACATCATCAAAGGAATTTCATATTTATAATCGACAGATCAGTTATATTATTGAAATTATGGAAAACGGACAATTGGGTAACTTATATTATGGAAAGCATCTGAAAGACAGGGAATCTTTTACCTATCTTCATCAGGAAATGCCGAGGCCATTGTCAGCTTTTGCGGCAGATGCGCCGTCTACACTTTGTCTTCAATATACGAAACAGGAATATCCTTCTTATGGAACTGGAGATTTTCGCTATGGTGCCTGTACCATAGAACAGAAAAATGGCAGCAGAATCACAAAATTTGAATATGCGACACATTCTATCTATGAAGGAAAAAAGAAGATAGAGCCACTTCCGGCAACTTACGTTGAAAATAAAAAAGAAGCGACCAGTATAGAGATCAGGTTATATGATAAGGTAATAGATACGGATCTTATTTTGACCTATACTATTTATGAAGAACTTCCGGTCATCACAAGACATGCAAGATATATCCATAAGGGAGAGCAGCCAATCATATTGCAGAATGCAATGAGCGTTTGTATAGATCTTCCGGATAAAGAATATGACATGATCCAATTGTCCGGTGCATGGGCAAGAGAACGCTATATCAAGACGCGTCCGCTGGAACAGGGTGTACAATCCATATATAGCATGCGTGGGGCAAGCAGTGCAGAGCATAATCCGTTTTTAGCACTGAAGAGAAAGAATACAACCGAAGAAGAAGGAGAAATATATGGATTCAGCCTCGTATATAGCGGAAGCTTCTTAGGACAGATAGAAGTTTGTTCTCATGATACGACAAGGGTAATGATGGGAATTCATCCAGAGACGTTCAGCTGGAAATTGCAGCAGAATGAATGCTTTCAAACACCCGAAGCAGTTATGGTGTACTCGGCAAGTGGTATGAACAGAATGAGTCAGACATATCATACTTTATTTCGGAACAGATTAGTAAGGGGATACTGGAGGGATAAGGAACGTCCGGTATTGCTTAATAACTGGGAAGCTACGTATATGGATTTTAGTGAATATGATATTTTACGTATTGCTGCAAAGGCAAAAGAAGCAGGGGTGGAATTATTTGTATTGGATGATGGATGGTTTGGCACCAGAAATGACGACAACCAGGGACTTGGTGACTGGTATGTAAACCATAAAAAACTTCCGAACGGAATTGCAGGACTCTCCAGAAATGTTGAAGAGTTAGGGATGAAATTTGGTTTGTGGATCGAGCCCGAAATGGTGAATAAGGACAGCGACTTATACAGGGCACACCCGGATTGGATAATTTCTGCACCGGAACGCTTTGAAAGTCCAAGCCGGCAGCAATATGTGCTGGATTATTCCAGAAAAGAAGTAGTTGATTATATTTATAAAATGCTGGATAATGTCATCAGTGAATCAGCGATATCTTATATCAAATGGGATATGAACCGCTACATTACAGAATGTTATTCAAGGGCTGCAGAGTCCTGTGAACAGGGAAAAGTTATGCACAGATATATTCTTGGTGTCTATGACTTATACACAAGGCTGACAACAAAGTATCCGGAAATTTTATTTGAGTCATGTTCCAGTGGTGGAGCAAGATTTGATCCCGGAATGTTATATTTTGCCCCACAGACGTGGTGCAGCGATGATACAGATGCTTCAGAAAGACTTAAGATTCAATATGGTACGAGCCTTGTTTATCCGATTTCAACGATGGGTGCACATGTATCAGCAGTACCGAATCATCAGCTGGATCGTGTTACCCCAATCAGTACACGAGCGAATGTCGCTTTCTTTGGTGCTTTTGGATATGAACTGGATCTGAATCAATTATCCAAAGAAGAGATGCAGGCAGTAAAAGAGCAGATTGCATATTATAAGCAATACCGTAAACTGATACAGCAGGGAGTTTTTTACAGAATTATAAGCCCGTTTGAAAATAGTGATACTGCATGGATCGTAGTATCAGAAGACAGATCAGAAGCGATTGCGGCATATTATCAGCAGCTGAATCGTGTGAATGCCGCATGGATCCGTTTCAGGCTGACAGGGCTGGAGGAAGAGAAATTATATGAAGTCAGGGTCTTTGAAGCAATACAAAAGTTTTACGGTTGCGAGCTGATGTATGCCGGAATTCCAATAAACCGTAATCAGCTGGCAAAAGAGACAGGAGATTTTGCATCAGCACTATTTCATATTAAAGAATGTAAATAAAGAGGTCTGCCTATTTCATCTGTCCGGTAGAGAAGGAAAATTACAATGAGAAAAATAAATATTCGGAAGTACTCCTTTTATCAAATCATACTATATATGGTTGGAGTAATCATAACACCGTTAGGGGTGGTATTTACAATCAATGCGCACCTTGGCGCTGGTGGCTATGATGCACTTAATTTTGCACTTGGCGAAAAACTGGGAATTCCTACTTCATATGCCATTTATGGGACGGCTTTTCTGGCGACCTTTATAACAGCCTTTATCAGGAGGGGATTTCCGAGGTTCACGACCTTCATTTCTTCCTTCTTTATTGGAATGGCCACCGATTTCTGGAAGATGATTTTTGCAGACGTGCAGGGAACTACCCTTGTAAGCTCTGCAATTATAATGTTCCTTGGATTATTGTTAGTAGGAATGGCAATTGCCTCCTACATGTTGTCAGGGTTACCTACGAATCCTACGGATGATCTGATCGTAGCCTGCAGGGAGAGAGGATTTTCTATCCGTGTCTCAAAAATTACCATGGATGTGATCTGCGTTATTCTTGCGTTTGTATTAGGCGGAGAGATTGGAGTGGGAACGATTGCGGTAACATTTCTGTTAGGACCCGTAATAAATTTCTTTTACGATCTCATTTCTAAGATTATGCGCCATTATATTGCAGATTTCTCCTAGTCTACATTACAGTGCTTAAAAGGGAGATAAGAAAGTAAATAACAGGTAATGTAATCAGGGATAAGCAGGTAGAAAAAAATATAATTTGAGAGGCATACGCCGCATCCTGATTATATTTGGCAGCCAAAATGGCGCTTGTGCTGGCAGCAGGCATTGCTGACAGTACTACAGTGACATTGCGCACAAGAGGTGAAACAGGCAGCAGATTCAAAATAAAGATCAGCAGGAACGGGATAAGCAATAATCTGATGAAACTATACCAGACAATGGAAGGTTTCCATAGATCGGAAGGTTTGATCTCGGACAGAAGACTTCCAATGATGAGCATAGAAGTAGTTGTCGTACAA
>JAEWWQ010000100.1 GCA_023458855.1 Bacillota bacterium | reverse complement strand
GTTCTGCGCTATCTTATCCATAATAACGTCGATATTCCCTGTACGGAAACCAACAGCAATCATGCGGGAATAAAGATTACTGAAGATTGCAGAGGCAGTGAGAGCTTCAGCAAAATTAGAACCGCTCTCTATCAGTGATTTACATTCTTTGATTTTATCTTTCATAATTTTATTGTCAACTAGCTCAGCTACCAGATCAAGGCTGGAATAGGTGTCAAGTCCGCTACTTAAAGCCAATGCCATACCACTCGCAAAGCGTCCGGAAGCAATTTTCTCATAAAAATTCCGGGTAAGCGGGCAGGAAGAAGTGAATATCATGTACAAAGAATGTCCTTTTTTAGTTTTAAAGAAAAATAAATATGCTGCAAAACAAAGGATAAGGAACGCAATAATCAAGACAGAAGAGCGGCTGATAATATTGCCAATAGACATAAAAGACTTCGAAATAGAATTCATTTCACTTCCGAGTTGAATAAATACCTGATTGAAAATAGGAAGTACTTTTGTAAGCAGGACAATAATGACCAGAACCATCATAATAATCATAGTGACCGGATAACTGACAGCATTTTTTATACTACCGCTGATTGCTTCTTCGCGCTCATAATAGTGTGATAAAGAATTCATTACCTCATCCAGGCGACCTGATTCTTCACCAAGGGCAATCATATTAAGTACATAGTCAGGAAAGACCCCAGAGGCTTTTACAGCTGTATGAAAGGTCTCACCATGACTGCAAATGTCATAGATGGATTGTATGATCTCTTTTCCTTCTGTATTCTTACTGTCTGCCAGTATAATGCTCATACCCTCAGCAGGGGTGATACCGGCATTCAGTATAAGTGCTGTCTGCTCACAAAAAGAAGCAATTTCGGTATTTGTTAACATTTTCTTTGTTTTCATACGGTCTCCTGTCCTAATAGATATATTTTGTAGTGTAGTTACTGCCATCTCCAATAAAATTCTTTAAGGCTTTTTCGCTGGAATTAGCGGCAAAGGTAGGATCCATAAGTGCCCAGTTCTTTCCGTCAAATTCAATAATTCCATTTACCCATCCCACCTCTTTGATATAAGTACTTATCCATGCATGATAGGCATCTCCTGCATAGCCCACTTCCAGTCGGGTGGGAATACGCTGGCTGCGTAGCATTGCCGACATGAGTGCGGCATAGTCAAGGCAAATCCCCTTTTTTGATGTAAGGGTAGAGTCTACATCAGGAATATAGCCGCTTTGCACAGTTTCGGCCTTCTGATAATCGTAGGTAATATTGCTAATCACATAATTATAAATATTGGAAACAACATCCAGATCATTATCCGCACTCTTTGCAAGTTCCATCCCTGTAGTTACAGTTCTGGAAGAAGCAGTAAAATTTACATACTGATTAGGGTATAAAAAAGGACCAAAGGTATTTGTTATTGTGACAGAAATCACTTCGGACATTGCCGTTGCGTATTGATTACCAGTTACATTCTCATACACGGCTACAGTATAATCTCCGCTGCCTGCAGAGAGCGGAAATACTTCCGGTCCGTTGGTAAGGTTATAGGTATAGGTAATACTATTCGTGCCTGTGATTTGAAGTTTCACCTTCTTGGAAGAACCTGTGTAAGATACTATGACATAACCTTCGCTTGTATTAGAAGCATCTATTGTTGCCACATCACATTTGAATGTTGTAGTTTCGGCAGCAACAGGAGTCAGTACTTCAGGCGTGTTATCACGAGAGCCCTTTTCTTTGCCGACGCTGGCGGGAACAGGAGATTCCGGAAGGGAAACGGAAGTTTCTTCCTTCATGCCAGCAGAGACAGAATCCTTCTTTTCGCAGGCACTGCATGCAAAAGAGAGACAGATTGCAAAGAAAATATATATGATTTTGTAAAGTTTAGAAAACTTCATAGTGTTCACAATCTCCATAAAGTCCATTTCTTTGGTTTATTATTTCTTAGGTGTTAAAATGACCTGCAGAAATTCATCTTCATCGCAGGAAATAAAAATATTCAGTGACTTATTCTGATAAGGGAAAATGAGCTCACCGGTTTCGTTATTGTAATAATCAGGTAAGTATACGGTACCATCCTGAGTAATTGCATAACTATGACTTAAATTTAAATCGGAGCCTGATACATAGATGACAAACTTATTGTCTTTTATGTAGTGCTTTTCAATCTTTATACCAGTCATTTGATTGGCTGACTGAGAATAGAAAGAAGGCGAGTCATGGAACGCCAGAGGTGCGATGAGTACCAAAAGTAAACAAATAAAACAAATCCACTTTCCGATAAAAAATGTTTTTGTATGAGCTTTTTGGCGCAAGACAATTTTGTCAAATGGGATGGTATTTGGCGGTGTGTCACATGCTGCAAATACTTTTTGGAGCGTTTCATTTGCTGTTTTCATATCCATGCTATATTTATTTTTTGAGTAGTTCTTTTTACAAAAAAACATATGAAAACCTCCTAATTATTTAAAATTTTTAACAATGCAGACTGACCGCTTGCCAGATATCTTTTTACAGAACTTTTGCTTGCACCAATTGCAGCAGCAATTGCGTCTAATTTCATATTGTTATAATACTTCATTATGATAACCTGCTGCTCGTTAAGCGGAAGCGTCTCAATTGCCTTGCCAAGGCGGTTTTTTTCATCTGTCTGTACCATTTGTGCTTCAGGATCAGAGTACAAATGCTCATCCTTAATAAACTCAAAATTAATTGAGTCTGTTTCTCCGTAATGTTCATTGTTTTTCTTGCAGATATCATAGCAGACGTGAAAACTTATCTGATTTATCCAGGCAATGAAAAGAGACGGATCTTTGATCTTATGTATATTTTTCAGTGCCAGAATATAAATTTCCTGAACAGCATCCTGTGCCAGAAATGTATCCCGCAGATAATGACATGCATAATTGTATATTTTGTTATAAGTCAAAGCGTATATCTCGGCAAATGAATCACTGTTCCCCTTTTGTGACTGAATGACAAGACTGGCAATATAAGAGTGATCTGGTTCTTTCATTTTATATCCCCTCGTATTCCATGAAAATAGATTATTCACTCGTTTCCTGTAATTTACGGCAACAGACAGCAACTAAATCGGCAAATCTGGTTACCTGTTCCACTGAGTTCAACGCATACTCACAGGCGACTTCCAGTTTATCTATATGAATATTATTATAAGCGTCCAGCTCTTCGTGTAATTGATCGATAAATTCCTGCATCAAAGATTCCGTACAGTGATCGATAACGACTAAAAATTCATTACCGCCATTTCTCCCAACAAACCCATAACGGTCACCGACGCTTTCAAGAACATTGCAAAAATTCCGTATAATAGCATCCCCTTCGTCATGGCTTCTTGTTCTGTTAATGTCCAAGAGATTCTTGATGGTGAGCACACAGCATCCAACGTTATTTACACTTTTCTCAGTACTGTAGCTTTGGAAAATCAGGTCACAGCTGTAACGGTTTGGAATACCGGTCAAATTATCCAGGTAGGTTGCCTTGTTCAGTTCGTGGTTCGTAGAAATCATATCTTCCAGTCTTGAAAAATCAAATAACAGAAATACAAAACTGATAATCAGCAAAATCCAAATAGTAATGCTAAGTATGAAAAGACTGTGATTCTGAAAAATACCTGTACGCAGATCTGGATTCAGAACGAGTAAAAGAAAAGAAATAATTCCTATAACGATAAGAAAGATTAATTGCACGAATTTTAATATCTTATAATGCTTTAGGTCATTTGCCTGCATATGTAAAATCCCCCTTCGAATAATGTCAAAATGACTGAATACTTTAATTATAAATTAGGTATGGCAAAAAGAAAAGATAAATTATTCCAAAAATCTGACCCTTTTTGGTAAAAAGTTATGTCTTAAGTATTGTAAGACAGATTTAATAAGGGAAATATGTTCCCTTTTAAAAATAATAAAGAGGAAACAAAGAATGAATAAAGGATATGACTTGACAGTGATCAACGATGAAAATGTCCCGCTGGCCGCAGGCGTAGGAAATGACTATACAGGAGTCATAATGGGAATTGTGCTATTCACAGT
>JAEWWQ010000099.1 GCA_023458855.1 Bacillota bacterium | reverse complement strand
CATTTTTACTCCTATCTGCATGCTTCGAACATGCGCTTAAACGAGCAAGAACACGCTTTGCGAGTTTCTCTCGTAAATCAAAAGTTGAACACGATTTTTATTCAACTTTACTTCTATCTGCCGCTGAATTTTCTGCGTGTCTTACATTATCTGTCATAATTTTCAGAATACGTATAAATTCTTCCTGCTCTTCCAAGCTAAGTCCACGTACTAATTTTTCCTCTGCCGCCATACCTCTTTCATGTAATTGATTTTTTAGTTCCGTTGCTTTTTCCGTTACTTCAATTTTCTTATAGCGTCCGTCTTTCTTACATATCTTCCTGACAATAAGCTCCTTTTCCTCCAGCCTTTTTAAAATTCCGGATACCGTTGGATTAGAAAGTCCGTACATCCTCTCAATATCTCTTTGATTAACCTCCTGCATCTCATCCTGATGAAATAAGAATAATAGAATCTGGCATTGTACTGCCGTTAGATTCAGGCTCTCCATATCTTTATTAAAATTCTTTTTCATTTCTAAATGTAGGATCCGCAATAATCTACTACATTCTTTTTCCATAAAAATCTCCACTCTCTGATACTTCGACTTTTTCGCTATGCAAACCAATTTTCATGTCACAAATACATAGCATGCTATGTATTTTATTACAAATATTTTTATTAATCAAGTAGTTTTATAGAGTTTATAAATTATTTATAGATACTGTAATTATTACCTGTTTTTATAAAGTATATTTTTAAATGATACTTTTCTTGTTACCTGGCAGATTTCTTTTGTATAAAAATATGGACGATTCTTTCTTCCATATGATATACTGCTGATGTCAAAATTAACGACTATTTAAAAGGAGTTTTTTATGAGCATATTAAATGTTGAGAATTTATCTCATGGTTTTGGTGACAGAGCCATTTTTAAAAATGTTTCTTTCCGCCTGCTAAAAGGGGAACATATCGGATTAATTGGAGCCAATGGCGAAGGAAAATCTACCTTTATGAATATTATTACCGGTAAATTAATGCCTGATGAAGGAAGTGTTGAGTGGTCAAAAAATGTCAGAGTAGGGTATCTGGACCAACATACTGCCTTAGAAAAGGGTATGACCATCCGTGATGTACTATCTTCTGCTTTTGACTTTTTATACGAAATGGAAACTCGGATGAATGAGATCTGTGACAGATTAGGTGATGCCGATGCGGATGAAATGGATATTCTTATGGAAGAACTTGGAACAATTCAGGATCTTCTTACAATGCATGACTTTTATATGATCGATTCCAAAGTAGAAGAAATCGGACGTGCACTTGGTTTACAGGACATTGGTCTTGATAAAGATGTAACTGATCTAAGTGGCGGGCAGCGTACAAAGGTATTGCTTGGAAAGTTATTATTGGAAAAACCGGATATTTTATTATTGGATGAACCTACTAATTATTTGGATGCAGAGCATATTGAATGGCTTAAAAGATATTTGAACGAATATGAAAATGCATTTATTCTCATTTCACATGATATACCATTTTTAAATAGTGTAATAAACCTCATTTATCATATGGACAATCAGGAACTGAATCGTTATGTCGGCGATTATGATAAATTCCAGGAAGTATATGCCATGAAGAAGTCACAGCTGGAGGCTGCATTTAATAAACAGCAGAAAGAAATATCAGACTTAAAGGATTTTGTTGCACGCAACAAGGCACGCGTTGCTACAAGAAATATGGCTATGTCCCGCCAGAAAAAGCTGGATAAAATGGATGTCATAGAATTGGCTTCTGAAAAGCCAAAACCGGAATTCCAATTTAGAATTGCAAGAACTCCGGGACGCTATATTTTTCAGACATCCAATCTTGTAATCGGATATACCGAACCGTTGTCTTCTCCTCTGAGTCTCGAAATGGAACGCGGTCAGAAAATTGCGCTTATCGGAGCAAACGGAATCGGTAAGACCACCTTGCTAAAAAGTATTCTTGGCTTAATCAAACCATTAGAAGGTTCCGTCGAGCTTGGCGATTATCTGAATATTGGCTACTTTGAACAGGAAATGGATCAATCTGTAAAAACCACTTGTCTTGAAGAAATATGGAAGGAGTTTCCATCTTTCTCCCAGTATGAAGTTCGCTCTGCACTTGCAAAGTGCGGATTGACCACAAAACATATCGAAAGCTTAGTCCGTGTACTAAGTGGTGGAGAACAGGCAAAAGTCCGCTTATGTAAATTAATAAACCGTGAAACAAACATTTTATTATTGGATGAACCTACAAACCATCTGGATGTTGATGCAAAAGAAGAATTAAAAAGAGCCCTCAAAGAATATAAGGGCAGCATACTCATGGTATGCCACGAACCCGAATTCTATGAAGGCCTTGTAACTGATGTATGGGATTGTAGCAAATGGACAACCAAAGTCTGGTAATCACACTGCCAGACAAAAACTTTTTTAAATAATATCTATCTGACACATCTTCATTGCTTCTAATGCATTGTTATGAGATGCCGGTGTAACTCCTGCACAACAGGCGGCATCAACGGAGATTTTTTTTTCTGGAAAATGTGCTTTAAGTAACAATGCATTGGAAATAACACAAATGTCTGTACATAACCCAATTAATTCAATACTATCATATTCCTTCACTTTTTCCGGTAAATCTATACTTCCAAAAGTTTTCTTTTCCACAACTTCCGTTACATGTGGTAAGAGTTGTCCACATATTTCCCAGCCGGCTTGTGGTTTGATACAATGTTCTACCGGTAACTTTTTTCCTTCACTTGTCTGTAAATAATTTGCTTCATGTG
>JAEWWQ010000098.1 GCA_023458855.1 Bacillota bacterium | reverse complement strand
GTATAGCTTCCGTTAAACTGTGTGACCAGACCATTTCCCTCAAATGTCAGCATTCTTCTGACTACCCGGTCAAGAAAATAGCGGTCATGCGATACCGTAATCAGAATACCCGGAAAAGAATCCAGATAATCTTCCAGTATGCATAATGTCTGAATATCCAGATCATTTGTCGGCTCATCCAATATCAATACATTCGGTGCTTCCATTAAGATTTTCAGAAGGTAGAGCCTTCGTTTCTCTCCACCTGATAACTTTCCGATCAGGGAATACTGCAGTGCTCCTTCGAACAGGAATTTTTCAAGCATTTGGGACGCTGTGACTGTTCCTTCACTTGTCTGTATATATTCCGCTGTTTCTCTGATATAATCGATTACCTTCTGGGTATTATCCAAAGCTTCATTTTCCTGTGCGTAGTAACCGATTCTGACAGTATCTCCAATCTCTATGCTGCCCCCGGTAAGCGGGAGCTTTCCCATAAGTGCCTTGAGCAGAGTCGTCTTGCCGCATCCATTCGGTCCCAGAATACCAATCCTGTCTGTTTTTAAAAAAATATAAGTAAAATCACGAATCAGAAGCCTGTCCTCATAACCGGCCGAAATCTGATTCAGCTCAATTGTCTTCTTTCCCAATCTGGAGGCTAATGCATTGATTTCGACATTGCCATCTATTTTTATTTTTTCTTCATTTTTTAGTTGTTCATATCTTTGTATATGGGCTTTCTGCTTGGTAGAACGTGCTCTCGCACCTCTTTGCATCCATGCGATTTCCTTCCGCAGAATATTCGCATGCTTATTCTGGGTGGCCATTGCCATTTCTTCCCGCTCTGCTTTCAGTTCAAGATAACCTTCATAATTGCTGTCATAACTGTATACTTTACCTTTATCAATCTCCACGATGCGATTGCATACAAGATCTAAGAAGTAGCGGTCGTGGGTGACCATGATCAAAGCACCTTTATAGGATTTCAGATAATTTTCAAGCCATTCCGTCATATCATTATCCAGATGATTGGTCGGTTCATCCAATATCAGGATCTGACTATCCGATAACAGGGCACCTGCCAGTGCAACCTTTTTTTTCTGCCCGCCTGAGAGATACTCGATTCTGGTATCATATTCCATAAATCCCAACTTGTTCAGAATCGTCTTGGCATCACCCTCTATACTCCACTGATTGCTCTGGGTCTCATTGGCTGTAATGACATAATCATAAATCGTCATATCTGCCGGAAATACTGGGTTCTGTGGAAGATAATTGATATGCACTCTGTTTCCTTTTACCACATCACCCGTTTCCGTCTCTTCCAGTCCTGCAATTATTTTAAGAAGTGTAGATTTCCCTGTTCCATTGATTCCGATCACACCAACCTTCTCTCCTTCGTTGATACTGAAATCGATATGATCGAATAGAACTTTGTCCGTATATGCCTTTGTAATATCTTTCATTGTAAGTAAATTCATGGATAACCTCACTCGTACTATGTTTCTTCCTATCTTACGTCAATCCCGGAATCTTTACAAGTCCTGCATGCTATGAAGCCATAAGGCAGAATAATAATCTACTCATTATATGGTGTTTCAGGCACAATGATGGCCATGACAATATAGGCGAGCAGCCCTGCTCCGAAACTGCAAAAGCCCAGAAATACCACTAACAGACGGATAATTGTCGGATCACATCTGAAATAATTTGCAATTCCGGCACATACGCCGCAAAGCATCCTGTTATTTTTAGAGCGGTATAATCGCTTTATAGGATCCTGGTTGTTGTTGAAACCTCCATTATAATTATTGTAATTTCCATTGTTATCCATAATTTGCTCCTTATCTGCATGTTTTATCATGCTTCTCTGATTTGTTTGAACTCCGCTTTAATAAAAAGACAATTTCACTTTACCGATCGCGCAGGCAATGTCGCAATCATTATCTGCTTCATAATTAATATCGATGTTTCTTACCAGGTTTTCATATTCATCCTCCTCAATAATAACCTTTCCTGCTGCACATTCCACATCATAATTCCAATTGTCCTTATTGCCTTTGATCTGCATATTAATGCTTCCTACTCCACAACTTGCATCAATGTCACCGCTGATATTTCCTTTAAAATCTATCTGTCCTACACCGGCACTTAATTCCGTATCTCTTACATCTGCATTTTGAAATGACATACTTCCTGCACCAGCTTCCGCACAAAGCATATTTGTACTTAGTGAATTCACCGCAATTTTTCCTGTCCCGAGCTTTATCTCTATATCATCCAGATGAAGCCCCTCAGGTAAATATAGAGATATTTTATCATTATGATTGTCACTGTATTTCCCCCCTCTTAGTATCAGTGTATCATCTTCTATATAACAACCCAGTCTGCCTTTTACAGCACAATCCAGTCTTACCTGATTGTCTGCAGATTCTTTTATCTCCAACTCTGCATCATCAATTTCTATATCGACCTTTTTTATACTGCTGCCATCCCCTATGGCAATATTATTCTGTACTCCTGCATACGTCGGATAGCCGTCTTCCTCCCAATCAAAATCATCAGAATAAAAAATATGCGCTCCGTCAAATCTTCCACCCCCAAAACTGAATTCATTATTCCGAACTGCCTCTTTAAAAAGGCTTACACCACCGACCGAAGCACACGCAAGTAAAAGAATCAAGCCAATCAAGATTAAAATACCTGCTGTAATGAAAGATCCTCTTATAAATTTTTTCATGCCGGCTGACCTCCCCTTCTGTTAAACGGTTTTCTGCACAGGCACATGATACCCCGAAAACAGACCGGAATCACACTTCCGCAGATCCATACGGTAATTATCATAAACAAAATTCCCAGTCCTGCCAGCAGGAGCGCGATTCCCATCGTCATCAGACCCAATATTGGAGAAATGAACAGCTTTGCAATAGATACCCCAAATACAATAATTCCCGAAATAATAAAGGCAACTGCACAAATCGCAAGTGCTAAAAGTAATGCCAGAAGTACGCCTAACATTGCTGTAATCAGTCCGAATATTCCGCCCACTAAGGAAAGCCAGAACGGACTTGTTATAATTACAATCAATACAATCAGTATTATCTTTCCCACATCCTGTTTCGGTTCTGCATTTTGTCCGTAGCCATTGGGATTGGCATTGTATTGACGGTTATACTGATTCCCCTGTTGCTGCGCATTCTGCCCATTATCTGAACGGCTTGTTACCACGGCATTTTTCTTATTGCCTCTATTTGTGCAGCCAGCTTCCGTGAATTCCCATTCTTCTGTGTTTCTTCCGAGCAAATCTGTTTTTATTGTCTCAGCGACCTTAGCTGGCGTTCCCAATGAACGAATCACTTCCTCTTCATTTTCTGCACCTGCATCATCAAAATAGTCATTGTAATACTGTATTGCCTCTTCTTTCTCGCTTTGTGATATTTCCGCGAGCAGCGCTTCCAGCTGACTCATGAATTCCACTCTATTCATGCTTAATTCCTCCCTCAAACATTCCGGTAATCTTTCGTGAATACTTTCTCCACTCACTTTCATACAGATTCAACTGCACTCTTCCTTTTTCCGTCACCTTGTAATATCTACGATTTCTTCCGGCACATGCCTGATCATAGACTTCCAGACATTCATCCTTTTGAAGCCTCCGTAATACGGGGTAAAGTGTCGATTCTGACAATTCGATTATCTGTCTTACTTCCTGCGTTATCTTATATCCGTATGTTCCTTCGGGATCTCTGGATACAACTGCAAGGACGATTGCATCCAGCAATGCCGCACCTGTATTAAACACCATATAATAAAATCTCCTTTCCTCGTCGATTGTTTACTTCTATGGATTATAACGATTTTCATATCCATTTTTCTTCAACAATTATAATATTATTTTAAATTTAATATTATACGGACTATAATATTGTTTTGTTTACGCATACTATACAATATATAATATTACTCTGTCAACAATAATATTCACATTTTATTACTTTTCCATTTTCCACACATACACACTATACGGTGCAAGCTCAGTCCCTCCGGTAAAATCATACGGCTTTTTTTCCAATAATTCCATTGCGTTCCCGCATCCGGCATCAAAATATGCCTGGAAACTTTGACTATCTGCATTGACTGCAATCAGAATTCTCTCCCTCTCTGTTTTTCTTTCCCAGATACATTGTCTGTTAGTGAGAATCAAAGAACGAAACGTTCCATAATTTAACGCCTCGCTTCCTTTTTTGATAGTGGTAAGACGTTCTATCAATAACGTAAGTTCATTCTCGACAGGTGCGTCAAAGCATGCGCGAAGTGCCGGATCTCCGTCTTTCTTATCTGCTTTGGCTCCCCACTCACTTCCATAATAAATACACGGTATTCCCGGCATTGCAAACATAAGCGCATAAATCAGGGGGATATGCCTCTCATTTGTTAAAATACTTGCTACTCTGCTCACATCATGATTATCAACAAAGGATAATAAATAGTTATCCCGGTATAATCCCTGTCCTTCTGTTCCAAATTGCCTTAATACAGAATGAGTGATTTCGAACATATTCATAGTATTAAAACTGGAATACAATCCTTTATAACATTCATAATTCGTTACTGCATGCAGCATCCCTTCCTGCAGCAGTTGATTGTAATCTCCATGAATCATCTCGCCCAGTAAAAAGAAATCTTCCTTTAAAGAGTCACAATGGGCACGCAGAGATCTTATGAATTCATGGGGAAGGCAATAAGCAACATCCAGACGGATTCCATCAATATTGAATTCTTCTATCCACTTTGTGACACATGATAACAGATGCCAGACTACTTCACGGTTCTGAAGATTCAATTTTACCAGATCAAAGTTCCCTTCCCATCCTTCATACCAAAGACCATCCTCATAATTGGAGTTTCTGTTAAAATCAAGATAGAACCAGTCCACATATTTCGACTGCTCTCTATTCTGCAGTACATCCTGAAAAGCATGGAAGCCTCTTCCCACATGATGGAAGACACCATCTAAAATTACCCTGATATTTTCTTCCTGTAGCGCATCACACACTTCTTTAAAATCTTCATTTTTTCCCAGACGGCAATCTATCCTTGCATAATCTCTTGTATTATATCCATGGGTATCTGATTCAAAGACCGGAGAGAAATAAATTGCATTTACTCCGAGTTTTTTAATATGAGGAATCCATTCCTTCACTTTAAGAATTCTGGATTGTAATACTGCATCGTTTTCGTATGGCGCTCCGCAAAATCCCAACGGATAGATTTGATAAAAAACACTTTCATAAGCCCACATTATGAACCCCTCCTTTTTCATTAAACAGGTGGTTCTGTCAAATAGGACAACATAATTAAGTTTACATAGTTTGCTTTCTATTTTTGACTCCACCAGTATTTTAATTAATATTAGCTGAATTTCAAACTGCTTACAAATTTCTTCATTTTTATAAAAAATGACAATTTGGTAAAGTAATACACATTTTCCACATAGTTATCCACATTTTCTTCATGATGACAATAGCATTTTTTCAATTTTCCTTTTTATGACACATTTGTCATCTTATATGTTTTTTTACTTTTCTGGTACTATAGTCTCATTGCTATAATGCATTTCAAATACACATTTATGTTAACCATTCATTCCAAAATCGTTCTACTCTTTTTGCAATAGAATTAAGATTGACTGCCTCATATTCCTTCCAGTCCCTTGGAAACAGGCTTTGATAGGAGCTGTTTAAAAAACGTTCGTCCAGTAAGGCAACAATCCCCACATCATTTACCGTTCTGATCACGCGACCGGCAGCTTGCAACACTTTATTCATTCCGGGGTACCGGTATGCATAATTAAAACCATTCTCCGACCGGGCATCAAAAAAATCTTTTACTATCTCGCGTTCATTACAGACTTGCGGCAATCCTGTTCCAACAATAATTACTCCGATTAACCTGTCTTCTGTCAGATCAATTCCCTCACTAAAGATACCTCCCATCACACAAAAACCAAGAAGGCTCTTCTCCTCCTCAACTTCGATTTCTATTTGAATCATAGCTGTCAGATCATAATCATCATTTCTGACAAAGCGGCTTAAAAATTCTTCTCTTGCCCTTTCATTCATATTATCAGTCTGTAAGATACATTCTACCTCCTCCTCATCATAGTAATACTCGTAATATGCATCATAAACCTGCTTTAAAAAAATATGAGAGGGGAAAAAAATCATATAATTTCCATGCCTGTTCTTCACAATTTCATAAATGTAAGCAGCGACATTCCGGTATTCAGATTCGCTTCTTCTGGAATACCTGCTTGTTACATCATTTCCAATAAACAAAGCTCTTTTTTGAGGATTAAAAATAGGGTTCACATATACTTCATAATCTTCTGTGTCCCCTCCCAAAAGTGATTTGTAATATTGAATGGGCAATAAGGTCGCCGAAAATAAGATCGTACTTCTTGCCTTGCCCATACATTCTTTTAGGTTTACCGACGGATTTACACAAAAAAGTCTGAGTATAAAGCTTCCATCCTGTTCGTTCTGGGTATACATGACATAATTTTCATCTACTCTCTCATAAATATCCAGAAAATGGCATACCTTAAAATAAAAATCAAGTATTTCTTTATGGATGCTGCTCTCTTCCTTATCCTGTAAAAATTTTTCCATCGTAGTATATAATTGGTTGACAGCCATGACCAGAGGGGAAATCAGTTCGACTACCCGGAAAGATTCGCAGTCTCTTTTTAAAGCCAGCATTTCCTTATTGCATTTCTCCAATTGCTTTTCCATCTTTGTATCAAAGGTCTTTACCAGTTTCTTAAGCCGTAAAAAATCCTCTTTGCAAAGCACTGCACTATACATCTC
>JAEWWQ010000097.1 GCA_023458855.1 Bacillota bacterium | reverse complement strand
TGTTCCGATGCTGCAGTCAAAAATGCCGCCACCAGTTTCAATCATACATTCCCCCTGTGACATAGTAACATCTTCTACAATTTCTACTGTTGCATTTGCCGAGACCTTTTCTATCATTTCTTCTTTTCGTTCACTGACGAATGGATAATCATATTGCGAAACACGAATAATAAAATCTTTATATCCATCTGCCATCCCGATAATATGATTCACTGAATGCAGGATCACCTCTCTGAAATCTGACAAATTAACACGGAAAACATGTTCATAAATATCTGTCAGCAAATCTACAAACTGTGGTTCCAGTTCTTCCAGCTTTTTCTGGTACAGCGCTTCCAGCTTTGTTTCCTTCTGCTGTAACTCCTGTTTCATCTTTTCTGCCTGCTGCAAGCTTTCCTGCTGACCTGCTTTGTAGCCTTCTTCACGTGCTGCTTCATAAGCCTGCTTTTTTATCTCTTCAGCATCAGACTGTGCCTGTGCCAGCATTGCTTCAATTTGTTCCTGCGCCTGTGCCAGCAGTTCTTCCGGTCCCGGTCCCTGATAAACGGGTTCTGCTTTAATAATTCCTGATGATGTTTCTCCCTGCACTTCTCTGCCCGCCAGTATAGCAGCATCGCCTTCTCCCAGCAAAGCGTCCATCTTCCTGGTCTCTGACTCATCCTCAAATCTCCTCTCAGACACTTCCTCCTGCATTGTAATGCCCTTCCTATCTGATTTGATTCTATTCAGTTTTTGTTCCATCTTTTTATTTGAATCGATAATTCTCGTTTCATCGTTCTGCATTATGACCCAATATGATTTTAATAAATTATTAGACAATGATCTCGTCACCTCCGCCCCTGGAAATAACGATTTCTCCTGAATCCTCTAATTTCCTTATGATATTAACAATCTTCTGTTGTGCTTCCTCCACATCTTTCATACGAACAGGGCCCATGAATTCCATATCTTCTTTGATCATAACCGCAAGACGTTTTGACAGGTTATTAAAGATTGCAGTCTGAACCTGTTCGTTCGAACCTTTCAATGCAATCGCCAGATCATTGTTATCTACGTCGCGCAGTACTCTTTGAATAGCCCGGTCATCAAGCAGCAGTACATCTTCGAATACAAACATCTTCTTTCGAATCTCGTCTGCCAATTCCGGCTCTTCTATTTCAAGGCTTTCCATAATATGTTTTTCAGTTCCGCGATCCACAGTATTTAAAATTTCAACAACTGCATCGACACCACCTATAATCGTATAATCCTGATTTACAAGAGATGACAATTTAGATTCCAACACTTTTTCCACTTCTTTGATTACATCCGGGCTCGTTCTATCCATCAATGCGATACGTTTTGCAACATCGGCCTGTCTGTCCGGAGTTAGTGAAGAAATTATGGCAGACGACTGTGTTGGTGATAAATAGGATAAAATCAAAGCAATTGTCTGCGGATGTTCATCCTGAATAAAGTTCAGCAATTGAGAGGCATCTGTCTTCCTGATAAATTCAAATGGCTTAACCTGTAAAGAAGCTGTCAGTTTACCAATAACATCCATTGCCTTGTCGGCACCAAGTGCTTTTTCCAACAATTCCTTGGCATACCCGATACCGCCCTCTGCTATATATTGCTGTGCCAGACAGATTTCATAGAATTCGTTGATTACTGTATCCTTGATCTGCGGCGTAATACTTCTAGTATTTGCAATTTCCAAAGTCAATTCTTCAATTTCTTCTTCTTTCAGATGTTTAAAAACAAGTGCAGATTTTTCTGGTCCTAATGCAATTAATAGAATAGCTGCTTTTTGGAGTCCAGTTATATGTTCCTCTGAAGTTCTGCTCATCCCAGACTACCCCCAATCTTCATTCAGCCAGTTGCGTAATAAGCTTGCAACGGCTTCCGGATTCTCTTCCACAAATTTTTCTATCATTTGCCGCTCTTGTGATTTTGACTCTACTTCTATATCTTCCAGCAGAGGCTCCGGTGTAGACTGTAATAACGATTCTACAGATAGTTCTTCCTCTTCCTGCGTCGCCTTGTCTGTCCTCATGCTGCGCAGAATTACAAATGCCAGTAATGCAAGAATAACTACAATCAGGACTATCTGGATAATATCTGTGACCTTGACTGCGGAATCCGATTTATCCACGAACATCGGTTCTTCATAAGCAACTATTGAAATATCCGCTTCCGCAATTCCCGTTGCTTTCGATACCATCGTAACAAAATCAGCATCCGCGTCTATTTTAGTTCGTTCCGAATTGGATGCTTTATATTCCTCCCAGCTGATTCCATCTAACAATCCCTGCCTTTTTGCATCTTCTTCTTTTAATACCTTATAGCGTATCGCTGCAACTGAGAGCGAAGATTCATCATACACAATCGAACCTGCCGGTTTCGTCTGACTCGTTATCTTTTCATTTGGAAGATAATCCCTTGATTCTTCGCTTACAGAATCGGAACTGGTCGTATTATCTTCATATACATACGTAGTCTCTGTATTGGAATCCGTTCCCGGTGTCCCGCTGGTACCCCCTGTAGATTCAGAACTATAGACGTCCTCATGACTTAAAACGCCCTGGGTCTGCCCATCTGCCGGCGTATAATCATGCTGGGTTATATCCGTTGAGGAAAAGTCTATCTTAAGATTGGTTCCAACCTCAATATTATCAAATTCATTTGTTCCTAAGAGAACTTTCTTCACTTCATTTTTGACTAAGTTCTCTGCCTGTTGTTTTACACTCAACTG
Organism: Bacillota bacterium; assembly: GCA_023458855.1. GTDB lineage: Bacteria > Bacillota > Clostridia > Lachnospirales > Lachnospiraceae > SZUA-378. The sequence goes on along the minus strand of JAEWWQ010000097.1, from coordinate 1,061 downwards.
GCTGGTCGCACTTCCAGACACCGAATAATCATCTTCCCCAGAAAATAAGAGATTGCCGTTTGTATCAATTATGGTAATATTTTGTGTTGTGTCATTGCCAAGTGCGGTCGCAACTACACGGGCAATGGATGCCGGCGCATCATCTGGCATTTCACCGTCCAGCTCCAGAATAATACTCGCAAAAGATTCCTCTTCATTTGCAATCAGCGTTCCATCATCTTCCGGAACGGAAAGCTGCACATTTGCACTTTTTACAAATGCATAAGAAGCAAGATCTTCTTCCAGCCTTCCTTCACAATACAATTTATAACGTTTTTGCTTATCTAATTCTGTGGTACTGAATCCACCAGAAAATACATTTTCAATATCATAAGATGCGACTGGAATATCATTCGCTCCCAATAATAGATTTGCATCTGATAGTTCTTCCTTTAAAATTGTGATTTTTAATCCGTCATCCGATACGCGGTATGTCAGACCTGCCCCATCCAGTAAATCTGTTATCGTAGAAGCTTCCTTGGTCGATTCACAAGTCGCAAGCAGTTCATACTGTGGTCTGGTCAGAATTGTAATCAGAATTGCCAATAATAAAACAACACCCGCTGCAATACAAATAATAATCGTTTTTTGCTTAGACGTAAATTTATTCCACCACTCTAATATCCGTTTTGGAATTTCTTTTAACTTGTCTACCATCTTAAGTGTCTCCCTTACCTATCTGTCAAAATCACTACTCTTCGACTATATTTGCATCTGCATGATTTCTTTGTAAGCTTCTATGAACTTATCCCTCACAGCTACCGTGTACTGCAGACTAGTCGACATTTTCTGCAATGCAATGGACAAATCATGTGTATTATCCGTCTCCCCCATTGCCAGCTTAATCTCTTCATTTTGAGCATCAGCTATATAGCCATTGGTCGTCTTAAGATTATCAACTGCCGAGTTAAAAACAGCTTCAAACATATTGTTTTCTGTATCTGCCGTATTTGTAACTGCACTACTTTTTGCTGCTTCACGAACAGCACCCGAACTTACATTATACAAAGATGAAATATCCA
>JAEWWQ010000096.1 GCA_023458855.1 Bacillota bacterium | reverse complement strand
ATGAAAAAGAAATTATAAATAATAATTTAGAAAAAAGGTCCTTTGAGAAGTTCTCAAAGCACCTTTGCTTTCAAAATATTATTTATGAATTTAATTATAATGTGGAAAACAACAGCTGTCAATTATAATCAAATCACGCAATTACGATTTGTAACTCTTGAAGAATTTATGCAAAATATACAAGTTGTAATTGTGCATTTTGTATGGTTATGCTAAATGTCTCTTCAAAACACCCTTGTCCGGAAGCTGCGTCAATATAATCGCCGCAAATACAAGTGCACACCCTATTAATTCTGTTACCGACAGACGCTGTCCTAACAGCACCCAGCCTGCCAATGTCGCTATCACAGATTCGAGACTCATAATTAACGATGCTACTGTCGGATCTGTATTACGCTGTGCTACTACCTGAAGCGTATATGCCACACCGCTTGATAACAGTCCGGCATACAGGATCGGTACATATGCCGCTAAAACTGCTTCCCATGTCGGATGCTCAAAAACTGCTGCGCCTATACCTGATATGACTGCAGCCGTGAAAAACTGGATGCAGGCAATCTTTACCGGGTCTGCTTTTGGGGAAAAATAATCTATCAGCAGGATTTGTATTGAGAAAAGAAATGCACATAGCAATACCAGAGCATCTCCTTTACTTAAAATCAGGCTTTCTGTCATACAGATCATATAGAGACCAGACAATGCGATTACTGCCCCAACCCACACCTTAGGTGGTACTTTCTTCTTTACGAACAATCCCAGAAAAGGTACTATAATAATATAGAGTGTCGTGATAAATCCTGCTTTTCCAACAGTGGTATACATAATTCCATATTGCTGCGCAAGACTGGCCGCACTCAGGGCAATACCACAACATACGCCGGCAGCCACTGTCACTTTTGACTGTTCTTTTTTGGCTTTCTCAATGATCTCTTTTTCAGGTGAATTCCCTTCCTGCTGCATAATTCTGGCATAGGTATCCTCTGCGTGCTTCCGCTTATTGCGATCCATCAGCAAAATGACCGGAAGCAGCACTGCTCCGCCAATTAAATATCGGGAAAATGAAAAGGTACATGGTCCTACATACTGCATACCAACGCTCTGGGCAACAAATGCAACACCCCAGATACATGCCGTTATCAGGAGCAGCAGATTACTGATTATTGTCTTCTTATTCATCAAATTATTCTCTAACCTTACTGGCAATCTCTTCCACAATATCTCTGATTGCTTTTTTCTCACAATCGACTATGATATGTGCATACTGCTCGTATAATGGTATTCTTTCTTCATATAAGGACTTTAATGTCTGTCCCTTTTTTAAAGTTACTCCACGTTTATTCAAGTCACCCAGACGTTCCTTCACCGATTCATAGGATAATCGTAAATATACGACCATGCCGATGTCCTGCAGATGCATCATTGCTTCTCTGCCATAAACAGCACTCCCACCGGTAGCAATGACACATTGCGTTTCCTGAATAGCCGCATTCACATCATTCTCTACTTTCCAGAATCCTTCTATGCCTCGTTCTTCGATAATCTCATGCAGTAACTTTCCGTATTGATTCTGAATCAGAATATCAGAATCAATAAAATGGTATCCCAGATTTTTAGCAAGTACAACACCCACCGTGCTTTTCCCTGCACCCGGCATACCAATTAAAATTATATTTTGTTTATTCATAGATGTCTTTATCCTATCTGTTATTCTGCCATAAAACAGCGGGCAAGCTCGCATTGGAAGAATGCTAACCCATATAAGCAATCACTTCCACTTCGCACAATACATTTTTCGGCAATTGTCTCACCGCCACACAGCTTCTTGCCGGCTTTTCCGTAAAGTAATTTGCATATACCTGATTAAAAGCTGCAAAGTCTTCCATATCCGCCAGGAAGCATGTTGTTTTTACAACGTGCTGGTAGTCTGTTCCTGCTTCTTCCAATACGGCTCCAATATTTTTCATGACCTGCTCTGCCTGATCTACGATACCTGCTGTTTCCACATTGCCCGTTGCAGGATTAATCGGAATCTGCCCGGATGCAAATAACATCTTATCTACAATGATTGCCTGAGAATATGGTCCGATAGCTGCTGGTGCTTTTTCTGTACTCACTTTTTTTAACATAATATTTTCCTCCTAGTATGTAAATCCATGGCTTGTATTCCCCGAATGCAAGTTCTTTTCTATTGTACCGTAATTTATTTATATTTTCAATGCGTTATAAAGGTTTCACTTCAAAAACAGAGCCGATAACCCTGAGGAATTCCCCCACGAGTTATCGGCTCTGCGCCCATGCATCGACCTCTTTGATAACTGGCATATTTAACTTATCTCCAAGTATTCGTATACTACTGAACCATATTTTGCAATGCAATGGAAATCTCTGCAAATCGTTCCTCCGTTATCCCAAGTTTTTTCTGAAATCTTTCTTCCATCCTTTCAATGATTATTTTGTCAGGAGATATTTCCTGAATCACACTTTTTAGTTTCTGAATTGATGCTTCATCATCGTTATATCCCTTGATAATCGTGATTTCTAGGATGAATTTCCCTTTGTATTGCTTCCGGAAAGCCGCCATATTGTAGATATATTCTGCTAATGTATACCCCTTAATCGGTCTTTGAACTTTTTGAAAATCTTCTTCCGTGATTACCTTTAGCTCCCCGATGACCTCATCACATTGATCTGCAATTTTCATATATTCTTCTCTGCCAAGCAAATATCCATTGGAAAGCAGTCGGACTGGCAAGTCTTTGACCTTTATGAAGTCAATGATATCGCTGATTTTATCATGAATAAAGGCTTCCCCTTTTGAATTGATAAAGACAAGCTCTGCCTTTGTATGGTCTATCATGCTTTCCAGTTCTGCTAACGAATCATCTATGTTTGCAAATGACCTTTGGGTATCCACCTTGTTCTGCGACCTCCCGATAGGGCAGAATATGCAATCAAAATTGCAGTACTTTTCCGGAAGGATATTCACCTCCAATACCCTTTTTCCCTCTTCCATATAAATATCTTTATAATTGAAATCTTGCATTATTTAATCCTCCTACATTTATTTTTTCATATTTATTCCCTGTGCAATCCCGTATAAATTGCCGCCACCACCAGTGACAGGTTTGCAATTACACTATAAACTAAGAAAGCGCCAGAACCTCCTATCTTCAATGGCCTAATGATAGGAAGCCTGGCGCTTAACTCCTTTACCCGGCGGCAAAGAAGTATCTGCTTATTTTGTTTTCAAAACATTATATCATGAACGTAAAGCGTATTCATAATCGACATTCACCGTTCGCCAAATGCTTCGCACTTGCCTCACTTGCGCTCATTGTATCATAACAACTGTCAGAATGGCAATACTATTTTTTCATCTCACAGTCTTAATTGTATATTATTATAATATTCTTCATTTATTTCAAATCCAATGTATTCTCGATTCAAATTCTTCGCTGCTACCAAAGTGGTCCCACACCCACAAAAAGGATCTAATAC
>JAEWWQ010000095.1 GCA_023458855.1 Bacillota bacterium | reverse complement strand
CTACTTTAGCACTATCAGTCCATAGATATACAATATTTGACACTTGCCTTACCAAAACCAGTTTATTTGCAGCTTCCTTAAGATTTTCTTTGTCGCTATTTTTTCCAAATAGAATATACTCTAATTGATATTTCAATAAGCTTATCTCTTTTTGCTTTGTGTAATCACCGCATTTTTCCAATAAATATTCTCCAAACAAAATTTCTTCTAAAAAACTATCCTGCATCTCATGCCCCTTCGGAATACCTGCCCCAGAATTTCGTTTTCTATGTGATGTATATTCATCAAGTTGTACACTTTTTGATGATATTGCTCCGATATCATCTATTATCAATCCAAGAATTCCAACACCTTTACTTTCGTTTACCTCATTTGCGGGACTTTTGAGATGTACTTTTTTCTTTTTTCCATTTTCCTCTCTTTCTAAATTATTTAGCTTATAATCAATCTCTCTACTTTCTGATTCAATATCTCTGGTCTCAAGTTGCTTATTGTTCATAACTTCCGATTGTTTCTGTATGCTTTTTACTAAATCCAGACTAATTTTTTCATTTATATAATTGATTGCCTGTCTTTTGCAAACTAATCCATGATTATCCGTGGCCATAGAAGCTTCTTCTATAACCACGTCTCCAACTTCAAGAGCTAACCAGTCTTTTGGTGAAAAGGTTATTAAGTCTGTGGTGGGGTGATAATTATACTTTATATAGTCACTCAGATGCACCTCCATATTCTCAATGGCTGGTTTGCCCGTTTCATACGCGGTATCAATAAACAGCAAATCATACTGTTTTAATAACTCCCGATTATATTCTGCAAAACAGGAATTCAGTCCCATATCTGTAACGCATTCAACCTGCATACGAATAGCACTTAACCTGGCACCTTCAACTAATGAAAGAATCAATGAGAGCATTACCGACAGAATCAATGCCAGATATACAGTAATTTCAGCTTTCTTCATAGATAACCTTTCTGTTTCCTAAATTGATTTTGCATCTGTCGTAATTTTTGTAAATATGTCATTTACAAGTCCTGTAAGCTGCTTTTTAAAAATAATAACAAGTCCTATTAGTACAACCAGTATAAGAATTGTCTCAACTGTACCACTTCCCTCTTCCTCTGCTAAAAACCGTTTCCATTCTTTTTCCATTCTAAATCCTCCTGATTATTTTTTATATAGAAAAGGATATGAATGCAGGAACAATTATTACAATCATAACAATTGCGAACATTAGCATCATGGGTAATAATAATTTTGTTCCTGCTTCCTCTCCTAATCTTTTCGCTACTGTTTTTCTTTCTTCAAATGCCTGCTTTGCTTCTTTTTGCAATAATATCTGTAAATTTGAAGAACCTTTTTTGAGATTTTGAGATAGAAGTGTCCCTAGTTTAAGATAGCACTGCACTCTGCATCTCTTTGCAAAATTGTCATAACTGGCTGCTTCCGCAATTCCACTATCCATCTCCCGACAGGTAATCAGCATTTCTTCATATGCATATCGTTTCTGTTTCTTTGCATGTATAATATAATCATCTGTTATTTTTTTCCATGCACTTCGAATTGACATACCTGCTCCCATAAGTAAAGTTATCTTACTAATAATTTCAGGATAATCCTGTATCATTTCTCTATTTCGTGCTTCTATTTTTTTATAGAGATCTTTATCTTTTCCAATACAAACTGCTATCATCACAACTATTAATAATAAAATAATAAACCGTATACTATCTTCTTTTTGCTCCCTCCATATAATTTTTCTTCCACTTACCATTGTAGGTAATGACATATACTCCTTATTTTCTGTTTTTTTATCCTGTTGACTAATACTATTCATTAACGCATCTTTCCATTTTTCTTCTTGTGTTTTTGCCGTTGGATATACTGTCACTTCATATTCACACTGTTTTTTCCAATCAAAATAAGCTACGTTGGCAGTAATTATGACCTTCTCCCCTCCGCTGTCTGCTTCTTTTTCACCCAGATTTCCGTCCGGATTCAAAATATTATAGTCACTGCATTCCCATATGATTCGAAAAGGATAATCCAAAACATAACAAGGTAATTCCATATTATATGTAATTTTATTAAGAGATTCATTTGTACCAAGAATTTCTGTTTCTAATTGTTTTTTAAGGCTTTGAAATAATTTTTCTAATTCTTCATCTGTATATCTTCTTTCATTAATAAGAACTTTAATTTCTTCTTCTCTTACTGTTTCATCTTCAATTCTTGCTACTAATGTCGTATCCAGATTTCCTTCTCCATATGTTTTTCTTTCAATCAGATTACCCTTTATAATTGTGGATGAATAATAAGAACTTATCGTATTACAGGTAATTGCAACTATTCCTGCTGCAACAATTAAAATACAAAGATTTACTTTTTCCAGATTATAACGAAGTTCCATATTTGCAATTTCTTTCGTCGGCTCAAGACATTGCAATCCTTCTCTGATAGTTCTTTGCTTTCTGCTTTCTTTCTTCCTCTTTCCCATATATTTTTTCCATATAAGAATTCCTTTGTGATATATATAAAGAGAGATCTGAAATAGCCTTTTCTGATACTTTGACCTTATCCATTCTTCAGGAATTTTTTCTTTTTTGGCTTTTAAAAATATAAAAATACATAATAAAATTAAACAAATGCATATAATTAACAAATAATCACTCCTGTTTTATAGTTGTATGGTTGTAATATCTTTTGCCATCTTATACGCAGCTCCATATAAAATAAGACAAATACTCATAATTACAATTCCTATTATATTGTGATATAGTGGATTAAAAAATTCAGGCGAAGTACCTCGAATATATAGAATAATAAGAATGGGAATCAGATTCATTATTTTTTGTTCTAATTGTTTTGCACAAAGTAAAGTTTCTATTTCTTTTTTTACTTCTATTTTATCACAGATTGTCAGAACACAAGACTGTATGATATTGTTCATATCTCCGCCACTTCTTTTAGCAATTTGAAATATTTCTGCAAAGTCAAGAATATTATCTATGCTACTTCTTTTTGCAAGATCAAATAACAATTTTTCTAACAGGACATTATTTTCAAGCCCGCTTCGTATATGAAAAAGTTCTTTACTGATATTGCTTTCCTCTCCAAACATTACTTTGACATCCCGATAAGCTTCCCGAAAAGCATTCTCTATAGAATAC
>JAEWWQ010000094.1 GCA_023458855.1 Bacillota bacterium | reverse complement strand
GAGGAAGATCGATCACAAAGTCATATTTAATTATAGACGAAGCCCAGAATCTGACGCCCAAACAGGCAAAAGGGATTATCACAAGAGTTGGGAAAGGAACAAAAGTCATATTGATAGGGGATCCCCATCAGATTGATAATCCGCTTTTAGATGAAAGAACAAATGGCTTAAGCTATGCAGCTGAAAAAATGAAAGATAGTCCATACTGTTATCAGATTACATTATCAGCAGAAGAATGTGAACGATCTGCGTTAGCAATGGATGCAATAAAGAGAATGTAAAAAAGAAATTGCTTAAGATAAAGCTTATGAATGTAGGGAAGGTATAGGCATTAAAATGCAGCCATTGGAAAAATTAGAAAGTGAAAAAGTATCGGCAAAAAACAAGATTGTCTTAAAGACGCTATTAAACAAGTTAGATACGATCAATACAGAACTGTCAATGAAAGAGGGAAGAATGCTGATTCATAATACTTCAGGCAGGATAAAAGAAATAGAAAGCATCAGGCTGAAGCTAAAAAGAAAAGGTTTTGATGAAGATTATGAATCGGCTATAGAAAGAATAAATGATATCATAGGGGTCAGAGCAGTCTGCTTCTATATGGATGACTTATACAAAGTCGCGGATACATTAAGCCTGCATGAAGATATCGAAATCCTGAAGGTTAAAAACTATATGGAACATCCGAAAAAATCGGGGTACAGGAGTCTTCACCTTATTATCCGGATTAAAATATCATTCTGGGGAAAACAGGAAACCGTAAAAGCGGAAGTGCAGTTACGCACTTTTGCCATGAATTACTGGGCCCTGCTGGATCATCAGCTCCGTTATAAGAAAGACAGTGCAAAGAGTGATAAGATAGAAAAAGAGCTGGAAGAATATGCCGCATCACTTGAAGTTATTGATAAGAAAATGATGAAAATCAGAGATAAAATTGCGCAAATATAAGGTATTATAGGTGGACAATGTGCAATATGAAATAAATCTTCCAGGGAGGTCACGGCTATATTAGAAGAGTATTTAATACAAAAAACAGCAGAGAATGAGAAAAAAGAACTGGAAGATATTATTGTTAATAAGAGAATATTACCAGTATTTCAACCGATTATTTCTTTACGGGACGGCAGTATCTTCGGATATGAAGCATTAAGCAGAATAAGGGATGACAGCTGTATCAGAACACCGGATAAGCTATTTCACATGGCAGCAGTATATGGAAGATTATGGGAGCTGGAACAGTTATGCAGAAAGTGTGCATTAAGAAAGATATCAGAAAATGCAGGATTGCTGCCGGATAAAAAATTATTTTTGAATGTGAGTCCGCTCATCATTTATGATGATAAGTTCCAGGCAGGCTTTACGAAAGAATATCTTCGCAGGTATCATATTAGTCCGTCACAGATCGTGTTTGAGCTAACAGAACGCGACTCCAGTACAGATATGATTGGATTTGGGAGTGTTCTGGAACATTATAAAGTGCAACATTATGGCATTGCAATCGATGATCTGGGTTCCTGCTATTCAGGATTGAATCTTATTTGTGAACTACAGCCCCATTTTGTAAAATTAGATATGCAATTGGTGAGGGAATTACAAAATAGTAGCAGTAAATCAGCACTATTAAAAAGTCTGAAAGAATTTTCCAATATGACGAATATGCGGCTCATTGCTGAGGGAATAGAGACAAAAGAAGAATTAGAGACATTAATCAGTATAGGGATACACTATGGACAGGGTTATTATATCGGAAGGCCAAATGAGAATATTATGCCGATACAGGATGATGTTGTGAGAAATATAAAAGAGTGTAATATAAAAAAACACAATATCAATAATCATGGTATGAATAATTCTTATATTAAGCATATCTGTACTAATGGATTGACCGTACAGGAGAATATGAGTGTGGAACAGGTGCTGGCTTATTTTGAAGAAAATCCATTATTCCCGGGAATCTGCATCACGCACTTGGGAAAAGTAAAGGGGATTCTCACAAAAGAAAAACTGCAGAGAATATTGAGCGGAAGGTATGGGTTCAGCTTACATCAGAATAAGGAAGTAGCCGCTATTATGGACAGGGATTTTCTTGAAGTAGATGCGTATACCCCTATTAGCACGGTCTCAGCGATCGCGATGGATAGAAGCGAAGGCAGCTTATATGATTTTGTTGTAGTTACTGAGGAAGAGCAGTATCTTGGAATCGTTACGGTAAAGGATCTTCTTATGAAATCAACGGAAATAAGTGTAAATGCTGCCAAATCATCCAATCCCCTTACCGGGCTGCCTGGAAATCTGGTGATTGACCAGGAGATATCAAGACTGGTAGAGCATAATATGGAATATACAGTTATGTATATCGATATGGACAACTTTAAGGCATTTAATGATGTGTATGGATTTGAAAGAGGAGATGAGGTAATCCGTATCATGGCACAGGTGCTTAGAGAGCAAATAGGCGAATCTGGATTTATAGGTCATGTCGGTGGGGATGATTTTGTTCTGATTTTATATCATAATGAATACCATTCACTGTGCAGAGAAATAACACACCAATTTGAAGAAAAATCATGGGAATTATATTCTGAAAATGACAGGAAAAGAGGCTATATAGAGACGAAGAACAGGCGTGGTGAATGGGAGCGTTATCCATTGTTGTCAATCACAATAGCACTGATGACAGATAAAGAAAAAAAATATCTGAGCCAATATGAATTGGTCGAAGAATTAGCTGCAAGAAAGAAACTTGCAAAGCAAAAATGCCATTGATGGAAAAGAAAACTGTATTATGCTATGCTGTTTAATTTCTGAACAGCATAGCAATAAAATCGTAACGCCAATCATGCAGGTATCAATTTTGTGAGGCATGTAAAAACAAAACAAATCATAAATCCCGTAATCGTGGGAATAAAAAAGGATAAAGCAGTCCATTTAAGACTTTTGGTTTCCTTTTCAATCGTTAATAATGTTGTGGAACAAGGCCAATGCATTAAAGAGAACAGCATAGTACTGATTGCGGTCATCCAAGTCCAGCCGTTATCAACAAGCAACTGTTTTAGTTCGATAAGACTTTCCAGTTCCAAAATGCTTCCCTGTGCCATATATGCCATAATAATAATCGGAATCACGATTTCATTTGCAGGAAAACCGAGTATAAACGCTATGAGAATAATACCATCTAAACCTAATAATTTTGCAAAAGGATCTAAAAATTCTGCACAATGGTTCAATAAACTTATATTACCAATGGTAACGTTAGCCATTATCCAGAGGAACAAGCCTGCAGGAGCAGCAACGACCATTGCACGACCTAATACAAATAGAGTTCTGTCAAAGATAGAGCGCACAATCACCTTACCAATCTGGGGCTTGCGATAAGGCGGCAGTTCTAAGGTAAAAGAGGAAGGAACACCTCTTAAGATTGTCTTTGACAGCAGTTTAGATAGTATAAAAGTCATAAATACACCAAGAACGATAACGACTGTCAATAAAATGGATGATAACAATGAATGAAAAACATCTCCGGAAGCACCAACGAAAAACATGGAAATAATAGCAATAAGAGTTGGGAATCTTCCGTTACATGGAACAAAGTTATTTGTAATCATTGCAATCAGACGTTCACGCGGCGAATCGATAATCCTACAGCCAACGATTCCTGCCGCATTACAGCCAAATCCCATACACATAGTGAGCGCCTGTTTTCCGCAGGCAGAACATCGTTTAAAAGATTTATCCAGATTATATGCGACACGTGGTAAATATCCGGCATCCTCAAGCAATGTAAATAATGGGAAAAATATTGCCATCGGAGGCAGCATAACAGAAATGACCCATGCCAAAACTTTATAAACACCAAGCACTAGCATGCCGTGAAACAAATCAGGAATATTAAGGTAATGAAAAATATCCGTTAGTTTGTCTTGCACCCAAAATAAGCAGCCTGCCAGCAGTTGTGACGGATAATTTGCACCGGTAATGGTCAGCCAGAATATACCTGCTAAAAGTGCGATCATGATCGGATAACCGGCCCATTTACTTGTAAGAATTTTATCAATCTTCCTGTCAGTTGCATTGTAAGTACATTTATCGTACGATACGGTATCTATACAAATATCCTCTGCAGCCAATATAAGGGAAGAAACAATTTTATCTTTTAAGTGATTGGAATCTATTCCGTTATCCCAGAGCAATACTCTTGCCTGATCTATAGAAGCGGTTATTTTTTCATCAGCAAGGATATCAGTATTAAGATAAGAATTTAACTCGTCAATTAATGATCTATCATAATCAAGCAGTTTCAAACTTAACCAACGGGAGTTGATTTTACTGGGGATTACTTGTTTGATTTCAGTCTCTACTATAGTAATAGCTTCTTCAATGGGGTTGATATATCTTACCTGTAATGGATTTGCTACAGATTTGTTGTCAATCAGCTGATCAAGCTCATTTGTTAAAGCAGATAGACTCTTTTTCTTTCTGGCAATTGTTCCCACAACAGGCACACCTAATTTTTCTGACAAACTCTTTATATTAATTTTAATATTTTTGCGTTTTGCCTCATCCATCAGATTCACACAAACAAGAACATGATTGGAGATTTCAATAGTCTGAAGCACAAGATTAAGATTTCGTTCAAGGCATGTGGCATCACAGACAACAATCACAGCATCCGGTTCCCCAAAACAAATAAAATTGCGCGTAACTTCCTCCTCAGCAGAATGAGCCATTAAGGAATAGGTACCGGGAATGTCTACCAGAACATAAGATTTATCTTTTGTATTGCAATAACCTTGTGCGTTTGTGACTGTTTTACCGGGCCAGTTTCCTGTATGCTGATTCAGTCCTGTAAGGTTATTAAATAGTGTACTCTTGCCTACATTTGGATTACCCGCGATGGCGACAACGATATCGTTGGGAGCTTTTTTCTTTATTTCCAGACCAGAGTCGACTACTTTCATTCCAACTGCATTTTTTGTTAATCCCATGATACTATCTCCTAACTGTTATGAAGTGACTTTTGTCAATAGTTAAAATTTTTGAAACAACAAACTTTTCTTTTTCCTTTAACAAACCTCACATTTTTGTCTGACAGCATCGGAAAAGATTTAACAGTTCCCGGCATGTGGCCACTCTGTTATTCGTGGATTGGGTACCTATAGGCTAATGGTCCACCGAGAGCTCTACGATCTAAAAGCGTGGATCACGGTTTTACGTGCGCACATAGTTAGGACGCAGATAGCTCGAACCTTAAAGTGATCACAGCTCCTTTCAGATACTGTCAGATTTTTATTTTGTTACCTGGCAGAAATAACTGCAGAATGCTGCTTATTTCTGCTTGTTTACCCATCACATCATGGGCAGATGTCTGTCAAGAGCGTAGCCGCTTTAGCGGTGCTTTGCACTCTTGACTGGCAGATGACAATGATGTACCTGTTTATGCTGCTTTAAAGCTGATATTATCCGTCATCATACCCCATACAAAACAGGCAAGTTCCCTTGCTATTGCAGCTACAGCGATATTTCTTTTCTTTCCATGTCTTATCAATTTATAGTATCGGCTGCGAAGTCGTGTGTTTGCTTTATCTGCATACGCTATGACCTCTGCCGTATTACCACTTTGTCTTACTCTTAAATCTTTCGATTTATGTCCTACTGCACCTTTGCAAATACCCCCAGCAGCCTCTATCAATAACAGCCTCAAATGACTGTTTCCTGCTTTTGATATACCAGTTCTATTGACATGCTCACCGCTTAAATTCTCTCCTGGTG
>JAEWWQ010000093.1 GCA_023458855.1 Bacillota bacterium | reverse complement strand
ATTTGGACTTTACCCACAAGGGAATAAAGTAACAGAAAAACCAGAGATTTTATTTGCAAGATTAGATGCGAAAGAAGTGATTGAAAAGGCGGAAGCCTTATTTGCTTCAAGGAAAGCTGAAACAGAGCAGGTAACAGATACTTCAGAGGAAGAAGGCATTGATATTCAGACGAAACCAGAGATTGAATACGATGATTTTGATAAATTGCAATTTCAGGTCGGTGAGGTTATTTCATGTGAAGAGGTAAAGAAATCTAAGAAGTTACTTTGTTCCCAGGTAAAAATAGGAAATCAGGTAAAGCAGATCGTATCTGGAATCAAACAATATTATTCAGCAAAAGATATGGTTGGTAAGAAAGTAATGGTTCTTGTTAATTTAAAGCCGGCAACATTGGCAGGAATCGTATCGGAAGGTATGCTGCTTTGTGCAGAAGATGCAGATGGTAATCTCGCGCTGGTAGTGCCTGAAAAGCCAATGCCGTCAGGAGCGGAAATCTGTTAAGAAAAGAGTATCCGGAATATACAATATTCCGGATAGCTTTATCTTGAGAAGACTGATGAAACAGTCGGATAGGTAAAAAATGGATGATAATAAAAAATATGAATTAAGATTTGCATACTTAGACGAATGGCAGGATATTATCGAACTTGCATGGAAGACTTTTCTGCGGTTTGAATCAAAAGACTATTCAGAAGAAGGCATTCGAAGTTTTAATAATTTTGTCACAGACCATACATTGTATAAAATGTTTCTTTCGGGAGTATATCAGGTCGCAATTGCATTGGATGGAGAACAAATAGTAGGAATGATCTCATTAAGGGATATTACACATATTTCACTGTTATTTGTAGATGAAAAGTATCATAGAAGGGGAATTGGAAAGAAACTTATTGAGTTTATGGCAGCATACTTAAGCAAGGAGGAGAGAAAATCACGAATGACGGTAAATGCAGCACCATATGCAATAGGATTCTATCATAAACTGGGCTTTGTGGATCTGGACACTGAGAAAGAGAATGACGGAATACGTTATACACCAATGGAATTCTACATATAAGGGGGGAACCATTTATGGGACAGGTAGGTAATAAAAATATTATTTTACTTTTGAGATATGCGGTAAAATGTGCAGACAGAGTATTGCTTGATCATGGTTCAAGAACTGCCTATATCTTATACAAAATGTTACAGTATAAGGGAAATTATGAATTATATGAGATGGCAGACTATACTGTTTTTGTTACTTTCCATGATATCACAACAGAGTCGTCTATAGGGCATCCGACTTATGGATATCAATTTTTGCAAACAATGTCACCATTTATGAAAGAAGCAAAGAATCAGATACATTATTATGAAAATTGTAATAATTATGGGAAAACAGGTTCTCCATTAGCAGATGATATTGCGGCATATGTATCTCTTGCAGATAGCATAGATACCTATTATGTAAAGCATGGATCAAATGTTGATATCAATGCCTTAAAACAATATGAGGGAAGCCGTTATACAAAGGATATGTGGAATCTGTTCGAGGAAGTGCTTAAGAAAGAACGGCTTTTTGAGGCACTGGAAGATGAGTCGTATCTGAAAGAGCTGGATGAACTTCTGGAATATCTGGTATTCAGTAATGAGGATGAAGAAAAATATCTGGATATGCTTATCTTCTGTATAGGATTGAAAGAGGAGAGATATGCGCTGGATACTGCAGCGTGCATGTGCATCTGTGAAGAACTTGGATTAAAGATGTATCTAACCCAGGAACAACGGGAATCATTAAAATATGCTGCAGTAATTCATGATATGGGGATGCTAATGCTTCCTCAGGAACTTGTGAATGAAGCCAGAAAGCTGACCAGAAATGAAACAGAGCAGATAGAAAAGCACGTAGAAATAACGGAAACGGCATTAAGAATGTTTCTTCCACCTGATATTGTAGATATAGCTGTGGCGCATCATGAGAGGGGCAATGGATCCGGATATCCTAAAAAGTTAAGGGCAAGAGATATGAATACCATGCAGCGTATTTTGCAAGCAGCTGATATGGTGGCAGCATTAATAGCCGACCGACCGTATCGGGAAGCGAAGGATAAGAAAGCGGTCCAGTCTGTCTTACGTGAGGGAGCGGATAACAGCAGTTTAAGTACAGAAGTGGTAAATATTATAATTCGAAATTACGATGAAATTTTAAGTAAAGCAGTAAAGAAAAAAGAACAGGTATTGCATGTGAAAAATTCATTAGGAAAAGACTGACAGAGAAACGGAGGATATAATGGATAAAATTTTTAATTCAGAAGGACCATTGATGACTTTTTTGGGGAGAATGGCAGATTTGATATGGCTGAATATACTCATGATCATTTGCTGTATTCCGATTATTACAGCGGGTGCTTCTATTACAGCAATGTATACCATAACAATTAGAATGGTCAATAAGGAAGAAGGATATATCACCAAAGGATTTTTTAAAGCATTTAAAGAGAATTTTAAGCAGGCTACGATTATCTGGATGATAATTATTGTAATAGCAGCACTGTTTTATGGAGATTACAGGATCATTTTTTATGCAGGAATGGAATTTCCAAAGGCAATTATTATTTTATTAATTGCCATTTTAGTAATAGCGTACAGCACATATTTATATATTTTTCCTTTATTGGCAAGGTATGAAAATACTACAAAGAATGTATTAAAGAATTCTTTTTTACTGAGTGTGTCTAATTTTCCTAAGACATTACTTATTATTCTGATTCAGTTAATTCCCTGGGTGGCATTCTACCTTTCACAGGCAATTATACCAATTATATTATTAATTGGTAATTCATTGGTCGCATATATTTCATCTATGGTGTTTGTAACAATATTCAGAAAATTAGAAAAAAAAGATGAAGAGGATAATGAAAATAGTCAAACCGAGAATGCTGCAGACTATAAGTGATGTAACGTGAAATAGTGGGGGCTATACATGCACAATACTCAAAAAAAAATAATTATCATGCAATGGGGGATCTCATCTGTTTTTCTATTGATTGTGATAACTATTCTTCTGGTAAACTTTTCTACAATTGCCAGAAAACAAAGCTGTGAAAAGATTCAGAGCAAGATAGAAAAACAAACCGAAGATTACGCAGAAAAGCTTTATAATGAACTTAACGTAATGACAGAAGCCGGTAAACCGGTAGCAGAGGTACTGGGTGCTCTGAATGAGGATAAATCTGTTCTGGTTACCAACATGGAGATGGCTCTATGCAATAATTCGGAGGCTTACAGGGTCGTATATGCGGATAGGAAAGGGAGAGGCATCGATCAAAAAGGAAAGCAGACAGATATTTCAAAAGAACCTTACTATAACGCTGCATTGCAGGAACAAAAGTATGGCTATACAGAGGCAGATTGTATGGAAGGAAAAAGCGCAATCGTATCTATGATTCCTGTTTATAAAGAGGATCAAGTAACACATGTATTGTATTTGTATTATCCGACAGAAAGATTCGGCGAGTTATTCCAAAGCGGCAGATACGTAGAAGATACTTTTTTTGTACTGTTGCTGGAACAGGGAAAAATTGTGGAGACTGCTGGGCATAATACGGAATTTATGAATCATGACAATCTTTATAATATGCTTTTTGGAAAACAGACAGATGAAAAATCCGTTCAGAGCACCTGGCTTGACATGCGTCAATTAAAGTCAGGATATTTAATTCTTCAAAATGATAAAGAAGAAGTTTTTTTTACATATGCACCAATTAAGATTAACCACTGGTATCTTGCCATGGGTATTAACAACAGGAATGTCCAACGATTGATTGCAGCGGAATGGAGTGCCGTACGGCAAAGTATGGTACAGCTTATAGTTACTTTTTTGGCATTTTTTGCATTTGTAGTTGGAATAAATGTAATCAATAAACTGAATTATAACAGACACAGTAAATCCTTGGAAATTAAGGCTGATACCGATCTTTTGACAGGACTATATAATAAGATGGCCACTGAACGTGAGATTAAGAACTATATAAAAGAGAGCGAAGATCATAAGGCATTACTTTTTTTGATAGACATTGATAATTTTAAGAAAATTAATGACACGATGGGACACGCTTTTGGCGATGAGGTATTACGAAGTCTGGGAGCCCGTTTAAAATTGGAGTTCAGAAAGTCAGATATTATAGGGCGTGTGGGCGGTGATGAAATGATTTTGTTCTTAAAAAATATTCCGGATAGTTCCACGATGAAAAGGGAAGTGGAAAGAGTCGGGACATTTTATCAGAATGTCGAAGTGGGAGAGTATGTGAAGTATGTGGTGACTGCAAGTATTGGAGTGGCAGTTTACCCGGACCAGGGTGCAGACTTTGCAACTCTTTATGGAGCAGCCGACAGGGCTCTATATGAAGCAAAAAGAAGAGGAAAGAATTGCATAGAATTTCATTTGGATGAAAAAAAGGAGATATAACGGATGGATTGGACAATTTGTATAGAAAGAAATGCAAATGTTAGGCAAGTTGTCTACTGAAAACAAAAAGGAAAGTCAAAATAAGCATTTCTTACAATTGATTAAAAAATATTTGTGTAATAGTGGCATAGCTTTTAATTTCCCTTTTCGATATACTTAATGCAGGCGTAATTAAGAAACCCAAAGAAAATGACGAATAATTTATTTTAGGAGGCAGTAAAATGGCAAGTTTATCGTTAAAAAATATTTGTAAAGTATATCCTAATGGATTTGAAGCTGTTAAAGATTTCAATCTTGAAATCGCAGACAAAGAGTTTATTATTTTTGTAGGACCATCCGGATGTGGTAAATCTACTACACTTCGTATGATTGCGGGACTTGAAGATATCTCTTCAGGTGAGTTGAAGATTGGTGATAGATTAGTAAATGATGTTGAACCAAAAGACAGGGACATCGCAATGGTATTCCAGAACTATGCGTTATATCCACATATGACAGTATATGATAACATGGCTTTCGGACTTAAGTTAAGAAAAGTTCCTAAGGATGAAATTGATAAGATGGTTAAGGAAGCAGCTAAAATTCTTGACTTAACAGCACTTCTTGATCGTAAACCAAAAGCTTTATCGGGTGGACAGAGACAGCGTGTTGCTATGGGTCGTGCTATTGTTCGTAATCCTAAAGTATTCCTTATGGATGAGCCTTTATCAAACCTGGATGCAAAATTAAGAGTACAGATGCGTATTGAAATTGCAAAGTTGCACCAGAGATTAGGCACAACCATCATCTATGTAACACATGATCAGACAGAAGCTATGACACTTGGTACCAGAATCGTAGTTATGAAAGATGGTATTGTACAACAAGTTGATACACCACAAAACTTATATGATAAACCACAAAACTTATTCGTTGCCGGATTCATGGGATCACCGCAAATGAATTTCCTGGATGCAGAAGTAGAAGTAAAGGGAGATGCTGTTTATCTTAAAACAGCAGGACAATCGATTCAGCTTCCGCCAGCAAAGGCTAAGAGATTAATTGATGGTGGCTACAACGGAAAGACAGTTACATTTGGTATTCGTCCAGAAGATGTATATGATTCAGAAATGTTTATCGAAACATCTCCGCAAAGTGTATTCGAAACAACAATTAAAGTATATGAATTACTTGGAGCAGAAGTTTACTTATACTTTGATTTGGCCGAGTTCCCAATGACAGCCAGAGTTGATTCTCGTACAACAGCCAGACCTGGTGACAAAGTTAAGTTTGCTATGGATGTTGAAAAAATTCATGTTTTCGATAAAGAAACAGAACAAGTTATTACAAACTAAGCTAATAATTATGGGGAGATGCAGGTGCATCTCCCTTATTTTATGCGAGTAATGAGGAAAATGTTCTGCTGGCAGATGCAAAAAAATGTTATTCTGAATAACAAGCAATCTTGCGCTTTAAGAAAAAATGCTTTATCATAATTAGAAATAGGAAACTATAAACTTGCGATAAGAAATAGAGGACGTATATATGATATCAAATCAGGTAATCCAAACAAGTATTGATGAATTAAAAGCCATAACAAAAGTAGATTTATGTGTTTTCGATTTAGAAGGCATAGTGGCGGCATCTACATTTGAACAAATAGAATTGGACACTGCTTTAATTAATAGTTTTGCTTCATCACCTGCGGATAGTCAGATTATAGCAGGATATCATTTGTTAAAGATTATGGATGAGGGAGAAGTGCAATATATTTTGATTGCCAGGGGCTCGAATGAAGACGTTTATGTGATGGGAAAAATTGCAGTTTGCCAGATTCAGAATCTGATGATTGCATATAAGGAAAAATTTGACCGCAATAACTTTTTCCAGAACTTATTATTAGATAATCTGCTATTAGTGGATATCTATAATCGTGCAAAAAAACTTCATATAGAGGATGAGGTACCGCGGGCGGTATTTTTGATAGAAACAAAATCAGAGAAGGATAATGATACAATAGAAATGTTAAAGAGTCTGTATCTTGCACAGACGGGTGATTATGTTACAACCGTTGATGAGAGAAGTATTATTCTGATCAAAGCATTGGAGAGTACGGAGGATTATGATACACTCGGTGCAATTGCAAATACAATTGTAGATATGATGAATACAGAGGCTATGATGTCGGTAAAAGTCGCTTTTGGTACTATTGTATCTGAGCTTAGAGAAGTATCAAAGTCCTATAAAGAGGCAAAGATGGCTTTGGATGTAGGAAAGATATTCTATATTGAAAAGAGTGTTATATCTTACAAGACATTGGGAATTGGCAGACTTATTTATCAGCTTCCAATCAATCTTTGTCAGATTTTCATACAGGAAATATTTGGAAATAATTTACCGATTGATTTTGATGATGAGATCTTAACTACCATTAATAAATTCTTTGAAAATAATTTAAATGTATCGGAGACTTCCAGACAATTATTTGTTCATAGAAATACACTGGTTTACAGAATAGAAAAATTACAGAAGAGTACAGGGCTTGATATCCGTACCTTTGATGATGCATTGACTTTTAAAATTGCCCTTATGGTAGTAAATTATATGAATTATTTAGACTCTCTGGAATAATATTTTAGGAATATTAGCTCCTGTTTTTGCATACAATAATCGTAGAGTAATTGAGCTTGTACTATTTTGATTATTGGGGGGAACAGGATTGTCTTATTATAGAAAATTTATTTCATATATTGATTTATATGAGTATGAAGAAAAAACAAAAAATATTGGATTTGTGAAATGCGAAATACGGGATGATATCTGGAAACTAAAAGTAAATATACGTGGATTAGAAATAACAGATACGGTTATGTGTGAAATGAAAACAGTAGGTGCACAGGAATATCTGGATCGTTTCCAGATCATAAAGGGGCACGGACAGTTTGAAAGCGAATATGAGATAGCACATCTTGCCGGTACGGAGATTTCTTATGCGAATGTATGCGGACTGATTTTTCAGTTATCCAGTCACAAATATGGAAAATGCACATGGGCACAAGATAATCATACATATCACTCAGTAGAAGGAGAGCGGGCATATATAAAAGCAATGGAGCAGAAGAGTTCCATTGAACCCAAGAAGCCCATCCAGGAAGATCATATAGGATATAAAAATGAAGCAGGAAATAAAACTGATAATATGCAAGGGGCTTTTGCATTACCGGAATATCAGTTAAATAGTATATCCGGAAACAAATGGATGCAGTTAGGAAGAATGTATCCTGCCATTCATCCTTTTCATGAAATAAGTAAGGGAGAATATATCTCGCTTAAACCAAAAGATTTTGTGATTCTTCATGAAAAGTATCAAACATTGGTGAATAATAGTTTTCTATTACATGGCTATTTCAACTATAGACACATTATTCTTGGAAAGAGAACAGAGGGGCAGCAGATAAAGTATTACATAGGGGTACCGGGAACTTTTCATGAAAGAGAAAAAATGGTAGCTGTCATGTTTGGGTTTGAGGAATTTGAAGGTGTAGACTCGGAAGAAAGAGGTGCATTTGGATATTATATGAAAGAGGTAAGGATATAGACAAAGAAGCCTATGTCTTTACCTCCTTTTTGCAACAGAATTAGTCAATACCCCGAAGTGATACCTTTTCTATATGGGGTTTTAATATATCTATAAAAGAAAGCAGTTCTTTTTTGCTGTAGCTGTGATATCCCTTGTGGATGACGGTATCGCTGTTTTCAAAGTTCTGTAAATAATATGCTTTACTCCCGGCAATCCAATTGGCGATCTGTTGAAATATAGCAGCATTGTGGAATTCCCTTACAACTGTGGTCCTGAATTCGTAATCAATACCTGAGTGCATCAAATAGTCAGCAGACTCGTAAATGTCATCCATATTCACAGATGACACATCTGTAACATTGGCATAGTCAAGAGGACATGTTTTGATGTCCATGGCTACAAAATCAATTAACTTCTGCAGATGCAGTGATTGTATCATCATCGGGTCAGACCCATTAGTATCCAGTTTTATGAGATAACCCATATCTTTAATATCTTTAATCAGTTTAGGTAAGTCGGAATGTAATGTTGGTTCTCCGCCAGTAATGCAAACACCAGTTAGAATACCATGCCTCTTTTTTAAGAATTGCAGTACTTCGGAATAAGAAAGAACAGGCTGTGAAGACGGATGAAGTACCAGATCCCTGTTATGACAAAAAGGACATCGGAAATTACAGCCGCCTAAAAATATAGTAGCAGCAACATGTCCTGGATAATCTAATAAAGTTGTTTTGTTTAAACCGTGAATTTGCACAATATACCTGCCTATGTTAAGATTATAAATTATAGTATAGCAGATAAGCATAAAGTCTGCAAATTGAAGGAAGTAAAAGTTGCATTTTGGAGTGGAACATGAATAAACAAGAGATATATATGAAAGAAGCGATAAAACAGGCCAGGAAGGCATATGCGTTAGAAGAAGTGCCTATTGGATGTGTCATTGTATACCAGGATAAGATTATTGGACGTGGCTATAATAGAAGAAATACAGATAAAAGTACACTTGCGCATGCTGAAATTACTGCAATTCGAAAAGCAAGCAAGAAAATAGGCGACTGGAGACTGGAGGATTGCACGCTGTATGTAACACTTGAACCTTGCCAGATGTGTGCAGGAGCAATTGTACAGGCACGCATACCGACAGTTGTAGTGGGGAGCATGAATCCAAAAGCTGGATGTGCCGGGTCCATTTTAAATATTTTACAGATACCTGAATTTAATCATCAGGTTGAGATCATAAAAGGTATCTTGGAAATGGAATGCAGTGATATGCTTACCTCGTTTTTTAAAGAGCTGCGTGATAAGAAAAAAAATAACAAAATATCATTGGGAAAAAGTGGAAAATAGCCGAATATTAAGGCTTTTTTGCGTGATATTCAGTTGACAAAATGGCTGAAAAAAGGTATACTTTATAAACCGTGCAGCCGGGGACGTAGCGGAGCCCTGTACCTACAATCCGCTCTAGTAGGGGTGATGTATTGCCGAGGGTATTTGCTTGTATAGCTGCCCTTTATAAGTGGCGTTGAAGTTTGGGTCTTACGCAATGGAAATCTATGAACCTAGTCAGGGCAGGAATGCAGCAGCTATAAGTAGAACTTTCTGTGTGCCGTGAGGGTGCCTGGCGGAGTTAACTGTAAAGGTAACGTGTATGAGCTTCATTCGACGCAATACGCACGGTCTTGTTATGCAAAGAATTAATATTTATGCATATAAAAAAGCCTGTTTTTGCATAAATATACATATAACCATTGACATTATGCAGGACAAATGATAAATTGAAATATGAAAAGGATTCTTTTTTAGAAGAATAACCAACACATCTTAATTGTATTATTCAGGAGGAGAAAAAACATGAAAAAAGTTATCGCACTAGCCTTAATGGCGGCAATGGTAGTATCAATGACAGCCTGCGGAAATAAAGCAGCTGACCAAGAAACAACCCAGGCTACATCAGAAGCAGCAGAAGCAACAACAGAGGTATCAGAAGCAACAACTGCTGCAAACACAGAAACAACGGAAGCAGCAACAAATGGTACATTGGTAATGGCAACAAATGCAGAATTTCCACCATATGAATTTCGTGATGGTGATAAAATCGTTGGTATTGATGCCGAGATCGCACAGGCAATTGCTGATGAATTAGGAATGGAATTACAGATTGAAGATATGCAGTTTGACTCAATTATTGCTGCTGTTCAGTCTGGTAAAGCAGATATGGGTGTAGCAGGAATGACAATTACAGAGGATCGTCTGGCAACTGTTAATTTTTCAACACCTTATACACAGGCAGCACAGGTAATTATTGTAAAAGAAGACAGTCCGGTTGCGTCACCAGATGATTTAAAGGGAAAAACAATAGGTGTTCAGTTGGGAACAACAGGTGATATCTATGCAGAAGATATTGAAGATGCTACACTTGATCGTTATAACAAAGGCTTTGAAGCAGTTCAGGCACTTCTTCAGGATAAAGTAGAAGCGGTTATCATTGATCGTGAGCCAGCTAAAGTATTTGTTGAAGAGAATGAAGGATTAAAGATTCTTGACGAGGAATTTACAGTAGAAGACTATGCAATCTGTATGGCAAAAGACAATACTGAGCTATTGGATAAAGTAAATGCAGCATTGGCAAAATTAGAGGAATCTGGTAAGATTGAAGAGATTAAAGCAAAGTATATTACTGCTGAATAATTTTTTGGCTGGATGCTGAGCAGCGTAGCACTACAATAAGGACATATAAGAAGGAAAAAACGTATGATTAACAAGTTATCAGATTCATTCTATTTGAATTTTATTAAAGAGGAACGATGGAAGTACATTACAGGTGGTTTGAAGATTACGTTAATGGTGACTTTTTTTGCGGTAATCATGGGTATCCTCTTAGGTTTTTTAGTAGCAATAGTTCGATCTACGCACGATAAAACAGGAAAACTTAAAATATTGAATGCAGTTTGTAATCTGTATTTAACAGTTATCCGGGGAACGCCGGTTGTTGTACAATTGTTAATCACGTATTTTGTAATTTTCGGTAGTGTTAATATTAATAAAGTTTTGGTTGCGGTAATTGCATTTGGTGTTAATTCGGGTGCCTATGTAGCTGAGATTATAAGAAGCGGTATTATGTCTGTTGATACCGGACAGTTTGAAGCAGGACGAAGTATAGGATTTACGTATGGCCAGACAATGTTATATATTATACTGCCGCAGGCATTTAAAAACGTCCTTCCGGCGCTTGCAAATGAATTTATCGTATTGTTAAAGGAAACTTCGGTTGCCGGATATATTGCATTAGAGGATCTTACAAAAGGCGGAGATATCATCAGAAGCCGCACATATGATGCTTTTATGCCGTTGATTGGTGTGGCTGTTATTTATCTGATTCTGGTTATGATCTTTAATTATTTTGTAAAATGTCTTGAAAGGAGGTTGCGTAATAGTGAGCACTAATACGAATAATGATAAACAACCTTTGATTCAAGTAACTGATCTGATAAAAAGTTTTGGAGAACTGCATGCACTTGGCGGTGTTTCCGTGAATATTTACGAAGGCGATGTCGTATTTGTAGTGGGACCTTCCGGTTCCGGGAAAAGTACGTTTCTCCGTTGTCTGAATCTTCTTGAGGAGCCATCAAGTGGAAAAATATTATTTGAAGGTGCTGATATTACGAATCCAAAGACTGATATTAATAAGCATCGGCAAAAAATGGGAATGGTATTTCAACAATTTAACTTATTTCCACATATGACAATCATGAAGAATCTCACAATTGGACCGATGAAGCTTCAGAATAAATCAAAAGAAGAGGCTGAAAAAGATGCTATGATCTTATTGGAAAGAGTTGGACTCGCAGACAGGGTAAATGCTTATCCAAGTCAGTTGTCGGGTGGTCAGAAACAGCGTATTGCGATTGTACGTGCACTGTGTATGAAACCGGACGTAATGCTCTTTGATGAGCCGACATCTGCACTTGATCCGGAGATGGTAGGCGAAGTATTAAGTGTAATGCGAGATTTGGCAGAAGAAAAAATGACTATGGTAGTTGTTACACACGAGATGGCATTTGCCAGAGAAGTAGCAAACAGAGTATTATTTATGGCAGAAGGAAAAATCATGGAAGAAAATAATCCGGAAGCATTTTTTGAACATCCGCAAACAGACAGATTGAAAAATTTCTTAAGTAAGGTATTATAAAGGCTTTCATAAGAATAAAAAAGCTTTATCAATCATAGATTGGTAAAGCTTTTTTATATATTTTAATTAAAGGTCTGGTATAAATGAAACGTATTTTAACAAAAATTTTTTTGGGAATTACACTGCTGTTCTTATTACTATTTGGAATCTCTCTTATGTTAAAAGAACATTATAAAAAAAGCTTATGGAATAAAGAAAAAATTTTAATTAAAGAATCCGTGCAGGAAATAATAGAAGCTGGACAGGAGGATTCCCCTGATGCATCTACAGACGATATAAGCCGTGTAACGATAACAATAAATGGAGATGCATCTACAAGCCGCGGATTTACCTGGTATACTATAGGACAGGATATGGAGAATTACACCGAACTTCAGGTCGGAGAATTGAATAGTAAGGGAGTATTTTTTT
>JAEWWQ010000092.1 GCA_023458855.1 Bacillota bacterium | reverse complement strand
CCATTTATCAAGCGGCACACCAAATCCGACCTTCGGTCTGTCCAATAATTCTCTTGGTATATAGTCATAAGCAATATCCTTAAGGATATGCTTCTTATCTCCATTGCGAAACTTGAATTCATGCGGCAGGCGATACGAATATTCCATAACATCCGTATCCAGAATCGGACATCGGGACTCCAGAGAATACTTCATGGATGCTCTGTCGACCTTACATAGGATATCTCCCGGCAGATAAGTATCCATATCTAAGAGCATTCTCCGCTCCTGCCAGTTCTTCTCCTGATAGCGTCTTTCTATCTCAAATTTGCTGGACAGGCTATCGGTTACCAGCATCTTATCTATCACACGGATATAATTCTCTCCGCCAATCTGCGTCTTCGTCTCCGGATTGCGGTTATCAGCAACCACACGGACACGGAATGGCAGCTTTGATAACAGTTCCATCTGCCTGAAGGGCGGTACATTGCAGATCCCGTTCACGATACCCCCTAACACATCAAGCTTCTGTGCGAGTCCGACAGATTCATAGATGTTATACCCACAGAAAAATTCATCCCCGCCATCTCCTGACAGAGCGACCGTGACCTGCTGCCTTGCCAGTTTTGATACCAGCATGGTAGGTATCTGGGAACTGTCTGCAAAAGGTTCATCAAAATAGGTCGGAATACTCTCTACGAGCTCGAACATTTCCTTTTCATCAATATAGGTCTCTGTATGATTGGTGCCAAGGTGCGCTGCTACTTCCCTGGCATACTTTGCTTCATTGAACTTCTCTTCATTAAATCCGATACAGAACGTCTTGATCGGTTCTCCTGACAATTCCTGCGCAATTGCCGACACAAGGGAAGAATCATAACCGCCGCTTAAGAAAGTCCCAAGCGGTACATCGGCAATCATTCTCTTTTTCACGGATTCCTTCAACAACTCCTTCAAGGTTGCCTTTGCTTCTTCATAAGAAGTTACCGGATGTGCCTTCTGCTCCTGATATACTTTTTGGATATCCCAATATTTCCATACTTTTACCTCTCCGTAATGAAAACGCAGGATAGCCCCGGGTTCTAACTTGTATACATTTTCAAAAATAGTCGCCGGTGCATTGATATATTGCTGGAACATATACTGCTTTATCACGTCCTTACGAATACTGTACTGAAATCCCGGCGTTGCCATAATCGGCTTTAACTCAGAGGCATACACCAGATTTCCATCTTCCAGCCAATAATATAATGGTTTCTTGCCAATTCTGTCCCTTACCAGATAGAGTTCATCCGTTTCACGGTCAAATAAAGCAATTGCAAACATACCTTTGAATCTATGGATACAATCAATTCCCCATTTCAGGTAAGCCGCAATGATTACTTCGGTATCACAGTCAGAGCGGAATGGATAGTCTTTCAGCTCCTCCTTTAATTCCAGGAAATTATAAATCTCACCATTGAATACCACACTGATTCTTCCATTATCCGAGTGCATCGGCTGATGTCCCAGTGCCGACAGATCCAGGATGGAGAGACGTCTCTGTGCCAGTCCGAGGCTATAACCGCCCCGCAAGGGATAGATCTCTTCCCCGCTGTCATTCGGTCCCCGGTGATACATGGTATCATTCATTTTCTTTAGCTGTTCTGTTGTAATGCCTTTCTTAGATAAAAATCCACATATTCCACACATAGACTGCTCCTTTCGTCATAACAGCAATCAGCCTGCTGATTCCCCTTAACGTGAAGAATCTACAGTTGGTCCTTAATTGCTGCAAAATGCTTACATTCACTGTCGATTGTTTCAATTAATTCCTGATTTCTCTCTGCGATCAGACTTCTGAAATTATGCAGATTATCATGCCCCTCTTCCGTCCATGAATAGGGATGCGTTAATACCTGTACTTTATCATGTCCTAACAGGGTCTGTCTGTCCGGTACTCCGTAATTCCATCTGTGCTGGGCATCCGACAGATATTTTACTTCTAATTTTGTATTATTCTCCACATGCTCCGCATACGTAAAGAACTCATTCTCATATGCGTTGATGATACCATCAATCTTAATATTGGCTGCCAATACGCTGCTAGGCGGGCGATGCACGGAAAATGTATCCACATCAAAGTCCAGCATCGTATTCCAGGCATTGATCTCCCGTTCTATCTGTCTTTTGATTTCCTCGATATCTGTCAGTCCATTCAGTGCAAAGTGAAGTCCAATGATATGTCCTTCCTCATGCATTCTGGTGATGATATCTTTATTTCTCTTCGATAAGATATTATAAGAGTTATTTGTCCATTGGAAAAAATACGTAGAGGTAAAGTCCATTTCCCTTTCTACCCGGGATAATGCATAAGCTCTGTCCACGCTGAATTCCACATCATGCCTGACAATAATGAACTGATTTCTGCTCTTTGCTTCATGAAAATTTGCTGCTCTTCCGCTTTCCTTAATGATTGTAATCATTTTCCTATATTCTTCGTATGAAAACATCTTATTACCTCTTCCACATAATCTTTCCATTGTAAATAAATCGCATGTGCATTGGCCGTCTCTCCAAGCTTTCTCGCTTCCATTCCCTGGTGCTCTGCAAACCGGGCATCTTCAATATATCGATACATAGCTTCTTCCAATGCGTCCTGATCCTTCACCGGAATCAGGATTCCATTCTCCCCGTTCCGGATAATTGTTCTCGGTCCTCCGCAGGGACAATCTGTCGCAATGACCGGAAGTCCTAAGGCCATTGCCTCCATCAAAGCATTCGGCAACCCTTCCCAGTCAGAAGTAAAGGCAAAAAATGCAGAATCCTCAATTGCGCCCGGGATATCATCACTTGCCCCCATGAGTGTAACGCAATCTGCCACATCGTATTGTTCTATACAGGATTCCAGGATTTCTTTCGTACCATCAAAAGAATCTCCTCCATAGATTTCCAGCGTATACTCCGGAAATCGCTGATGCACTGCCGCAAAGGCACGAATCAGCATCGGCTGATTCTTAAAATCTACCAGGCGTCCTACCTGTGTAATTACCTTCGTTCTCCGGGTAACGGGCGGTCTTCCTATATATTTATCATGAATCGGGTTCAGGATAATCCTGGATTTTTCCCGAATATTCTTTGCGAAAAAGTCTCTCTGTCCTTCTGTCTGAAATACACATCCGGCAATCTTCGGATACAGCCAGGGAATCAGGAACTTGTCCGTTAAGGAATCATAATGCCCCACAGGATCCGTCCGCACCGATATCAGCACCGGAACATCTATATGTAGCGTTGCCATAAGCGCCCTGTAATTTGCTTTATGCGCAAATGCAATCAAAAGATCCGGCTTCTCCTGAAGCAGCATCTCTTTCAGATTCCTGATTCTGGCGAAATACTTTCCCACACGGGAACGTTTCTCGTCTGATTCTGTAAGCCCCACATGAATTCTTCTTACTCTGCTGTCTAATGTAAACTCATTCTCTGCTTCCCATTCTGTTGCTACAAGTACTTCATAGCCTTCCTGTGCGAATTGCGCTGAGAGATTGGTTACGACTCTCTCCGCACCGCCTTGTTCCAGACAGTTTAAATGAAACACTATTTTCGACACGTTTGCTCCCATCTATGACCTCTTATCAAATACCACCCTGATGTTCAAAATTCTTCATAATCTTTTATATGATATCACATATCAAAATAACCTACAAGCCAGCCACTATTCTTTTTCTACCCATCTGCCGACAATCGTAGTATCTTCATTGATTGGCATGTTTTCCGTATAAACCTCATCGGTACCTTCTATGAACCAGCCTTCGAAGTGATAATCATGAATACTGCTATGCGGCATGACAGACAGCCCCGTTCCTTTCAGGATTCCCATATAGTATTCTGCATTTTCGATATTATTAACAATATGAACATCTACGATTTCTTTATTCCGGATCCAGACATCATCTAGGAATTCTTTTCTATCCGCAATGAAATCCTTAATATATGCAGCAACTGCTTCATAGTTTGTATCCTGGTATGCTACAAAATCATCACTACGCATGCTTTTCCATCTGACACCATCCAGGATGGCAGAAAAACGGATTTCATTCACAATCGTATCAATTCCAGCATTTTGCAATTCTTCTAAATAATCTGAAAAGTATTCTTTATAATATTTTCTGACGGCTTCCCGGAACTCTGGTTTCTGATATAAAAAGTAATAAAAATCTGTCCCGGAATCATGCAGTGTCTCATAGCCCAGGCTATAGGGATCCGCATCCATATTTTTCACACGTCCATAGCCTTTGTCATAGTCCCATACCGGTCCGCAATAGATCCGTGTGTCTTCGCAGTCCGGTTTCTTATAGAAGAATGCACTGGTCGTCCCGCCGCCGTCATTTTTTGATATCTCTTCCACGATATATTTTTTTGCAAAGGATTCCAGGTCGATATACTCCGTATAATATTTTCCGGTCTCATGATTATACCCATCGGCAGACATCACCGCTGTCTCCATTTGCTGAAACAGATCTGCAATATAGCTCACTTCTTCTTTTGAAGCGCATTCGGGGCTTTTTATGACATACTTGTCATTATTATCAGTCACAAAGCCGCTTATTTCAGCACCGTACTTCTCTCCATAGTCATGTTCGATCAGATATCCCCCGGTAATGTCTTCCGGATTATTGGTCAGCAATTTTCCCTTTTCCATACCATCTTCACTCAGATAATCTTCTGCTTCTTCCAGATTTTTACCGTTTAATTCTTCATTCTTCTCTTCCAGACTTGTGATATCAATTCTCTCATTCGCAATCTCCACTTTTTCACACAGCATATACATGCCCGCATACACCCCATTAAAATAGAGATCAATATATTGCAGTTCGGCTGTTTCTTCCATTCCTGCATTTCTTGCCATCTCATAAGTGATCTTATTCCGAATATACGATTCGTCATATACGTTAGACAGGAGTACCCAATTCTTAGCTTTGCCCATTTCCAGCAGATTCGCAGCATGACGAAGCTTTATACCATAAGATTTCTTTTCACAATCCCAGGTCTGGTTTCCTCTTCCGGACACGGACTTTAATTTATCCTTATAACGCAGGACACCTTCTTCATCATATAGCGCCATATCTCCGGTCTCTTTATTGTTCTTATCCTGATTGAGATAGTCGAGGGAACCGGATTCCGTATTCACATATAGCGCCGGTAAGTATGCCGAATGTAAAAATGCTATTTCCTTACTGTCTGCGATCTGTCCCGATTCATCTATAAATGTAGTCTTATAGACAGTACCGATCTGAACCGGTACTTTATTTTTTCCGGCAGACAGAATCAGCTGCGTTCCGTCATCGCTTTCCAGAATCACCTGTTTCACATAGCTGCAGTTAATCTCTATGGTATCCGATGACGCATATGATGGCAGGAAAAAGTAGGCCACTCCATCCGCAGCTTCCCCTTCCTCCTGCCACCATACTAGCTCTTCCGTGGAATTCGTTCCTTTTACAGTAACAGTCATCCCTTCCGACAGACTATGCCCTTCTAAAAAATCTTTCTTTAACTGATTCTGAATCTGATACATTCTCAGTATGAACAGAACGACAAGAATTCCAATTGTCAGCACAAATCCCAGTATAGGCAATGTCCGATTTTCAACCTTTTTCACCATAACATTATTTATTCTCTTTCTCTTTGGTCAATATCTGTTTTTGCAGTGGTTCCATTATGTTACTCAGTAATTCAGCCTTATACATCTCATCCGAGAACTGCTCTGCTCTCTTTCTCGCCAATGCTGCATATCTTTTTTGTTTATTCTCATCAGCCAGCATCTTTATGATCTCGTCCGCCATAATAACCTCCGCATCATCCAGACCTTCCAGATGCAGATCTTTGTTCCATATCACCATAGGCAGCAGCACGCCATAATCAGCATCATAGGCGATGGTATCATCTGCCGCTTTCCGGTAATCGTCAAATAGTATCTCTGCAGGACCTGACTGGCAGTTCGTAGCCATCACCGGCTTTTCCAGCGCCATTGCTTCCACAAGTGCATTCGGAAATCCTTCATTACGTGAGGACAGAATATAAACACATGCCCGCTTTACATAAGGAAAAGGATTTCTTCTGACACCGGTAAAAAAAACTTTATCCTTAATTCCAAGATCCGCCGCGAATTTTTTATCCTCCAGATACTCCCCTTCGCCTATAATGAGCAGCCGTACATCATGTACCGTCTGTACCACTCTTGCAAAGCTCCGGATCAGATGCCAGTATCCCTTTAAATCATCTTCTCTTCCAACTGCGACCAGCACACGATAGCCTTCCTCGTATAGATATCTGTCTTCCTGCTGAATCTCCTCCCCGGCCTGTGCGTTGATAAATTCAATATCATAGGAATTGGGTATATTCACAACCTCTTTCCCCGCAAACCGCTCTTTGATTGCCGCTTCTATCACTTTGGAACAGCAGACGATCTTATCTGCCCTGCTGC
>JAEWWQ010000091.1 GCA_023458855.1 Bacillota bacterium | reverse complement strand
GATGGAGCCGCCGGTGTCTGACCCCAGTGCCATAAAACATTCCATGGCTGCAACAGCTGCAGCTGAACCACCGGAAGATCCGCCCGGTACATGCTCCTCATTCCACGGATTTCTGGTGACACCAAATGCAGAAGTTTCTGTCGTACTGCCCATTGCGAACTCATCCATATTAGTTTTCCCAATAATGACCGCACCGGCCTTTTCCAGATTTACCACCGCCTCCGAAGAGTACGTAGGAATAAAGTTTCCTAATATTTTAGAACTGCAGGTGGTCAGCATGCCTTTGGTACACATATTGTCCTTAATTGCTACCGGAACCCCTGCCAAAGGACCTGTTAATTCACCTTTGTCAATTTTTTTCTGTATTTCTTCTGCTTTTGCAAGTGCCCCCTGCTTTTCTATTGTTACATAGCAGTGATAAGTATCTTCACTTTTTTCTATCTGATCCAATACAGCATTGGTCGCTTCTGCAACAGTGATTTCTTTTGCTTTTATCTTTGCTGCCAGCTCTACTGCCGTCAAACTCAATATATTCATTTCGCTTTTCCTTTCTTTTAAGCAGTCCTGCAAATTACTCTACAGTTCTAGGTACCTTGAAACTTCCTTCTTTTACTCCCGGAGCATTCTTTAAGATATTTTCTCTTGTATCACCGTTCGTTATCACATCTTCTCTGAATACATTATTTACCGGAAAGACATGGGACATCGGTTCCACACCCGCAGTATCCAGTTCACTTAATTTATCAATATAGTCCAGCATGCTGCCCATATCTTTTTTAGCCTGTTCCTTCTCTTCGTCGGAAAGTTCCAGTTTTGCCAGGATTCCAACGTATTCAATTGTCTCATCACTAATTACATTCGCCATATTATTAATCTCCATTCCTACAAATTTTTAGATGTGGTTCTTTCGCATCCTAAAATTTCTTCTCACATTATCTATGGTTCCAGTCTGCTTAAATCACGCGGGAACAATGTTGTCTCACGTACATTTTCTTCTCCAAGCATTTTCATGGTAAGACGCTCCAGACCGATACCAAGTCCGCCGTGAGGAGGCATGCCGTGTTTAAATGCGGACAGATAATGTTCCATTCCTTCTTCTGTCATTCCGCGTGCTGCGATTTTTTCCATCAGCATATGATAGTCATGAATACGCTGACCGCCTGTTGTAATCTCCATGCCATGGAACAAACAGTCAAAGCTCAGTGTGAATGTCTTATCCTCCGGATCATCCATCGCATAGAAAGGACGCTTTTTGGAAGGATAATGTGTTACAAATACAAAATCGGCATCATACTCTTCCTTAAAATACTGACCGATCAATACTTCTTCTTCCGGTTCCAGGTCATACGGATTTCTGATCGGGCGATTATATTTCTCTGATACCATTTTTTTCGCTTCATCAAAACGTACCTGCGGAATCTTATCCACATTAGGAAGCACTACCCCTAAGATAGATAACTCTTTGGCGTAATCCTTCTTCAAAAGTGTCATGCAATATTGTAAAAATCCTGTTTCCATTGCCATGATATCTGTAAAGTCATCAATATATCCCATCTCAAAGTCAAGAGATGTGTATTCATTTAAATGTCTCTTGGTATTATGCTTTTCAGCCCTGAATACCGGAGCTGCCTCAAACACTCTGTCAAATACACCCACCATCATCTGTTTGTAGAACTGCGGACTTTGTGCCAGAACCGCCGGTCTGTGGAAATATTCCAATTTAAAGATATTGGCACCGCCTTCTGCTCCTTTAGAACCAATCTTAGGAGTACGAATTTCTGTAAATCCCTGTTCATGCAGAAAATCCCTGAAGGCTCTGACAATGCCTTCCTGAATTTTGAATTTCGCACGTTCTTTGATATTTCTGAGTGAAATCGGACGAAGATTTAAGTTTGTCTCCAATGTAGTATTCATCTTCCATTTTGCGATCGGAATCGGCATAGGTTCTGCCGGCTCTGAAAGAATCGTCACATTTTCCATACGGATTTCGATTCCGTTTGGTGCTTTTTCATTTTCCGATACAACTCCTTCCACGATAACGGCATCTGCCTCTTTTAAATTTTTTAATTCAAAGGCTGCTTCCCCTTCCGTATATACACATTGAATCAATCCTTCTCTTTTTCGCAATACGACAAATGCAACATTTCCCATATCGCGGATTGTATGGATTGCACCATTTATTTTTACTTTTTTTCCTACTACATCAGATTGTAATAAATCTGAGATCTCACATGTTTCCTTTTGGTTAATACCTGTTAAAAATTCCATTTCTGTTCTCCTTTTCAAATCGGTTACTGCACTTAAAATCCTATTACTGGCGTAAAAAAAACGCCCTCAGAATACTTTCGTATTCCGGGACGGATATAAACTTTTTTAGTATCCGCGGTACCACCCGCATTGAAAGACCTTGGGTCTTTCCTCTCTTTACACTTAACGCGTGTGACGTATTATCCTGGCAGCCGTTTCACTGTTTCGGACAATCTGCTCCCAAGTGTTCCCTTTGCCAGCTTCCACAAACAACGCTTTCAGTCGGTGACGTTGTATTCCTGTCGTTTCCCTTAACAAGAGTCTTGTTCAATGCATTTTTCTGGTTTTATCGTAACATATGTTTTTCTGGTTTGCAAGAAATATTTCGTTTTACAGTTTTTCCACTTCCTCCAGCCATATTCTTACCGCTGCATCAGACGGCATTCTCAGATCCCCTCTTGGTGATACTGCAACACTGCCGACCTTCGGTCCATCCGGCAGACAGGAACGCTTGAACTGTTGGGAAAAGTACCTTCTGTAAAAAGTCTTCAGCCACTTCAGGATAAATACGTCATCGTATTCTCCAGCAAAAGATACCTTCGCTATCCGGTATATTTTGGATGGTTCAAAAGCACAGCGCAGCATATAATACAAAAAAAAGTCGTGCAATTCATACGGACCAACAATATCCTCTGTCTTTTGTGCAATTTTACCGTCTGCTGGCGGCAAAAGTTCAGGACTGACAGGCGTGTCAAGCACATCCATGAGAATTCTGTTTAATTCTGGATTTTCACATGTATCAGCATAAAAACGTACCAGATGTCTTACCAGGGTCTTAGGCACGCCTGCATTTACTCCATACATCGACATATGGTCACCGTTATAAGTAGCCCATCCGAGTGCCAGTTCGGACATATCTCCGGTACCGATCACAAGCCCCCCTGTTTTATTGGCAATATCCATCAGAACTTGAGTACGTTCTCTGGCTTGTCCGTTCTCATATGTTACATCATGATTATTGCTGTCCTGTCTGATATCCCTGAAATGTACTGTTACCGCCTCCCTGATATCTACTTCCTCCAAGGTAGCGCCCAGTGTCTTGGACAGCATGCAGGCATTTTCATATGTCCTGTCCGTCGTTCCAAAGCATGGCATTGTGACCGCGATAATATTTTTCCGTTCTATTCCAAGCAAATCAAATGCGCGGACTGCCACCAGCAATGCCAACGTGGAATCCAGCCCACCCGATATTCCGATTACCGCTGTTTTGCTTCCCGTATGCTCAAATCTTTTCTTCAGCCCATAAGATTGAATAGATAATATCTCATTACACCGCTTTTCACGCATATGCTGGTCAGCAGGAACAAATGGCATCTTACCGAATGTTCTGTCTAACTGTACTTCTTTTTCTTCCAATTCGAACGGAACCAGTAAATATGCTTCATCCGTTTCCAGTTGGAAGGAAGTTGTTCTCCTTCTTTCCGTACGGATTCTATGAATATCAATATCTGCGTATACTGTTTCATTCATAAAACGGGCAGCTTCTGCAAGTATCATTCCGTTCTCAGCAATTATATTATGACCTCCGAACACAATATCCTGCGTAGACTCTCCTTCGCCTGCACTGGTATAAATATAAGCCGCCAGTAATCTTGCCGAAGTCGCACTGATCAATGTTTCGCGGTAAGTATCTTTTCCCACTGTCTCGTCAGACGCTGACAGATTCACGATTACGGTCGCACCCGCCAGGGCATGTGCAGTACTTGGTGGATTCGCTACCCATACGTCTTCACAGATCTCACATCCGATAACCAGTCCTTCTATCGCCTCTGTTGCCAAAAGAATATTCCTTCCTATTGGAATTTCTTCTCCCTCAAAAATACAAGTTGTGACCGTCGCCTTCCCCGGTGTAAAATACCGATATTCATAAAACTCACCATAATTTGGTATATTTGATTTTGGTATGAATGCCAATATCTGACCATTTTGCAGAACCGCTGCTACATTATACAGCTTTTGCTCATGTTCCAATGGTAATCCTACAAATATCAATGCATCCAGACCAATTGTATGATTTGCTATCACAATTAACTGCTCTCGTGTTTTTTTTAATAAAAGTTCCTGCATAAATAAATCGTTACAGGTATAACCGGTCAGACACAATTCAGGAAATACTAAAATCTGTGCGCCTTTTTCAACCGCTTCATCCACTTTCGCACAGATTACCTGCGCATTGTATACAGGATCAGCGACCCTGATTTTGGGTGTAATTGCAGCTACTTTCACAAAACCATGTTTCATAATAACAG
>JAEWWQ010000090.1 GCA_023458855.1 Bacillota bacterium | reverse complement strand
TCTGGTTTTCAAAGTCCTGATAAAGATATCCTACTTTACAGGCATGATTTCCCACATCTGACTTTATTGTATCCAAGCCACCATCTTCTACGTTGCCTTCAAACTCCCCCGCAATAAAATGAGGAATCAATCCATTTAACACTTTACATAAAGTGGACTTCCCGCAGCCATTATTACCAACGATTGCAAGAAAATCCCCCTTTTCTACCTGTAAGTCTACGTTAGTTAAAATGGGGCTCTGTGTCCCCGGATAAGAATACGTTAAGTTTCGGATTTCAATTGCATTCATATATTATGCTTCCCTTTTTGTATAGTTTTTCTTAATGATCAGCAATATAATTACTGCAAGCGCTCCAGCCACTATCATTCCAATCGCAACAGCGCTTTGGCTTTCAGCCCAGCCCGCTTCCCAGTCAATCAGTGCCATTCCGCTCTCAGCCATAAATTCAGCCGCAATTGCTGCTCCAAAAGCCGCCAATGAAGCAACTATCACCTTCCCATTTATCCCAGCAAATGCTGTCTTCTCTGTACGCGGCTGCATTCCAAGTAATGGTTCAATCTTTCCGTATAGTTTAGGTACGAGATAAATTGTCGGAAGCAAGCAGAACAGTATCCCTGAGAAAAGTACATCATTTAAGAAGGCAAAGCCTTCTGTCGCAAGTACACTTTCCGGCAATCCTGCTGCCATTTCAAAATCTTCAACGGCAAACTGTACTTTTAAGATATCTACGATTGTTCCCATTGCCAACTGTATGATCACACCTGTCATCGCTGCAAAACCAACCATTTTTCTATTTTTAGGATTGGTTATCATACGTCCCGCAATATAAACTCCAATTGTTACCGTAATGAATTTCTCAAGTTCTCCAAGTCCTCCAAACTGTCCAAGCATAATCTCACTAAATACAAGTTCCCCAGTCGCTGCTCCCAATGCTGCTGAGAGTGGATCAAATAACATTCCCAATGTCAATGGAATAAATAGAAAATATTCTACTGATAATTCCACGATACCTATCTGAAATTTGGGAATCAGTTCTGTAAATAAAGTTGCCAGTCCGTAAAGTGACATTGTAAGCACAAATACCATCAGTTTCTGAGATTGTGAAATTGTCTGTTTTTTCATCATATCCATTTTGTTCTCCTCCAAATATTTTCTTGATAATGATACTTTATCATTTTAATGTAAAATTCATTACCATCCATATGTGAAATGTAAGTAAACTTTGATTCTATTACATTAGTAAAATTTATTTACATTTGTATGGAGGGATATTTTCTTTGAAACTTGTATTTGGCTCGTTGCTCGCGTAAATAAAATAGAGATTCAAGCGTATAAGTTCTAAATATACGCTTGAGTCTCATATTAGTAGATTAAATGCAAGTGAAAATAAATAATTTTGTAAGCTGTAAAATATAGTATCTAAGAAAATCTTAAGTGAATTATAAATTAATGTTTCTGGTTGCTGGAAAAATTTCTGCTATAATTTATCTACACTTTGTATTATCCCTGGATAAAAGGGGCATTTATGCTACAGGAGGTTACATATGGATACTTTTACATTAAAAATGATCGCTCTGGTCTTAATGATTATCGATCATATAGGTTATTATTTTGACGGGACACCTATATGGCTTCGTTATATCGGCCGTGGTTCTTATCCACTGTTCTTGTTTTGTATGGTATGGGGGTATCACTATACATCGGACAGAAAGAAATATTGCTTCGACTATATTTGATGAGTATTTTTATGACAATTTTTATTTATTCAATGGATTCTTATTTTAAAACGAATCGTGGATATGGCAATCATAATATTTTTCTTTCCATGTTCCTGGTCGGTGTTCTCATCAGTACGATTGAACTGTTCCAAAAAGACCGGAAAAAGGGGTATCTCATGCTCGCCCTGATTTTCTTTGTTCAGGTTCTTTACTATATTGTTCAGGCTACCGTCCCATTTTTAAGACAACATGTCAGCGGAGATTTTCTGACTGGTATCATTCCAAACCTCGCACTGAATGAATATGGATTTTTATTCATCATATTAGGGGTTCTGATGTACTTTTTTAAAGAGAAAAAAGAACTCTTCTGTGTCATGTATATCCTGTTCTGCATCGGTCAGTTCAGTATGGAGAAATTAGCAGGTGAATGGACCATACAATGGTTTATGATCATCGCACTTCCCCTCATGCTTCGATACAACAATCAGAAAGGCTATGGCATGAAGTACTTTTTTTACATCTTTTATCCGGCGCATACCTTCCTGCTGTTTTATATCTCCAACTTTATTCTTACAGGAAGGTAAACAGCTTCACTTCTGCAAAAGCTTTTCCACCTGTGCAGGTGGCAATTGTGTCTTTTTTGCCACCTGCTCCACAGTCATTCCTGTTTTTAAAAATCTTCGGGCCACATATTCCAACGACTCCCCAATCTCAATTACATGCGTATCAGGATCATAGATGCGTATCACTCTCTGCCCCCAATCATACTCTATACACTTATTCAGGTATTTTATGTCGAAACTGCTTTTCTCCAGCTTTTCCAAGAAACCATCAATATCATTTTCTTCAAAATATAGCTCTGCATCATTACCGCCTACGCTGACATTTCTTTCAATGAATTTTTCCCACAGTTTCTTTTCCTGCAATACAAGTCCCTCAGTTAAAATCACATTTTCACCAAAGTCCGTAATTACTTCCAGACCAAACAAATCCCTGTAAAATGCTTTAGACTTTTCTATATCATCCACAACAAACAATATATTTTTAAGCTTCATCGTATTCTCCCATGCATTAACTGTTTTGTCTTTTATACTATTTATTTATATTCTTTTTCTATCTCTTTTACTCTGTCATATAGGAAAGAGTTCACCGGCACATAGATATCATGTTTTTGGGCAAGCTCTATCACTGTTCCCGCAAACATCTCCACTTCCGAGGGCTTTCTGTTGATTCTGTCTTGTCCCATGGATGGTGTCCCTTCCGGACTCAGAGTCTTGAGGATTTTGATATACTGATTAATATCTGCTTCTGAAAGCGGTATTCCCTCTGCATTTGCCAGCGCTATGACTTCCCGCATGGCTGATATCATAATCAGATTCGGTTCACCTTTTTCCAGCACACCCGAATAGGTGGTAGCATAGACCATACAGGTCTGATTGACACCCACATTCAGCATAATTTGCTCCACATACGGTATCGTATGTCAGCCTCCTTTACATAAGGTATTTCTAACTGTTCAAAAAAGTTTTTTACCCTTTCCAGGTTCTCTTTCTGAGAGTCTGTAACTGCACCTATATGTAAATGTCCCATCTGTGTATACTGAAAAACATTCCCAAACTTCATTGCATCCATACCCTGGGCCACCGTATAGATAAGCTTGTTCATGCCATAACGTGCAGCGATGATTTTCTCACTGGAAATCCCGTTGAGTACCGAGAGGATAATCGTATTCTCTCCAACACAAGGTTCCATGAGAACAAGGGCATCCATAAGTCCACTATACTTGACTGCAACAATGACAAGATCGGCTTCTGTTGCACGCGATGCGGATTCCATGTGGTAGGTCTTTTCGATTCCGTTATTGATAATGACACTGTCCGAATATTTTTTATACCGGTCATCGTCCATAACATAAGTTACCTCTATGCCTGATCCTGATTCTGAGATAAACCCGCCGTAAAGGAGTCCCAGTGCTCCCATTCCAATGATGCTTACTTTTTTGATATCTGAATGTTTTTCCATCATGAAGAACAATCCTTTCACTCTTTATATTTTTGTCCTACTATATATAAATGCCGTTCTAATCACACTGAGGTGCCTAGAACGACATCCAATTAAGTTTTGCCAATGTATCTTTATGCTTCTTAAATGCAATTGGCTCTAATACCAAAATTGTATCTATTGCATGGAACATAAATCTTTATATAATTATATCCTAAATAAATAAAAATTAACAGTCCTCATCTAGTTCAGATAATGTAACTTTACTTGCTTTTCCTTTCCTGAATCACTGTACCATTGATATCTATTCCACGATAACTATCAAGAAGTTTGTTCAGCACTCTCTTTTCAAATGGCATCATAACGGTATTCCTTCACAAAACTTACTTTATCAGGAATTCCTGCGTTCGAATAAAAATTGCCGTAAAAAAATAATGTTTCTATCCGGATCATAGAAACTCATATTGTAAGTTCCCCATGGCTGTTTTTGGGGCTCGGTAATCATTTCAACTCCTAATTCTTTTAACTTTTTATATTCACTATCTATATCTTCGATAGTAAAAGCAAGACACATATTTATATTATGATTGGATTTTACGGTTCCATCATTGTAAATTGTCAACATTGTCTCTTCAGATATAATTGTCTGGTGCACTTCATCAGTGCTATTATTTTCTATATTTAGTAATGCTTTATAGAAATCTGCCAATCTTACGACATCATTTGTCAATAGAGAAACTTCTCCGATCTTCATTATATTCCCTCCGTATCCTTGAATTTAATATTTAAATTAAGAAGCTATATTACATTTTGTTTTTACTTTTTTCATACCAACTTACCAGTATGCAATTTCATTGTTGACACAGCGCATTTTCACAGGCCTTCTTTATTACCAGACTCGAATTTGTCGCACCGGAAACTGCATCAACATTTACTTTTTGCTCATTTATCATAGTTTCTATAATACTCTCTGCCTTTTGTCCGCGCTCATTTCTATGCTCCAGGATTTCAATATTTGTAATTTTTCCTTTTTTTACAGTAACTTGCACTTTTGCGTAGATATATCCAGCATCATAATCCCCTCGATATATTCCATCTGAGATTTTGGATAAGTCTATTTCTGCAATCTCAATCTCGTTTATATTATCTTTATACTCTGTAAGATCAATAAAGTATGTCGTAACATGGAAAATAACGGTTGCTAAAAGTACTGCTGACAGCATTCTATGCCAGACTATTTTATTTTGCCTGTCTTTTATCGTATGGCAAAGAATAACCAGTAATATTGCAACTCCGATTGCAATAACTCCTGAACCTGTAAGTAATACACTTCTTGATTGTAATACCGGAATAACAAGAATAAAATGTATCATACATGATAAAAGAAATATACAACTTACAGGTTTGTGTATTTTCCCTAAAAAATGATTTATCTCATGATTCTTTGATTTTCTTGCCATAAACTTTGCGACAAGAAATAATAGACATAGGGAACTTATGTATCCGGTGATAATGCCCATTTTCCTAAGCCCTCCTTCTTGCAGAGATAATTTCTACTTAAAAAACTTCTGAATTCTATGTTTTACATTTATAGGAATTTCCTCTCTTTTAGAAGCATTTCCACATACGGCAGCCCCATTGCATCTCATGCCACTTGTATGGAAAAATTCCTTCATAGCCCGTATCGCACCTGCAGACTGGTCAAATAATCTGGCAAATGGCATTGGTGTGTTGCAGGAAATAAGCAGTATGTATTTTTTTCCAGAGAGGCGTGGTTTAGGAAAAGTATTTGTTTCCTCCATCGCCACTCCAACAAGTCTGTCAAATAAATTTTTTACAACTGCTGGTACATTGGCCCAGTAGACCGGTGCTGCCAGAATAATCATATCGCTTTCTTTTATGTATCCTGTTATTTCAGTTATATCATCACTTTTCATAATACATTCCCTTGTTTCCATACACTTTCGGCAGCCTCTGCAAAACTGAATGTTCTTGTCATATAAATTCAGATATATCACCTCATCACCACGAGCTTTGCTGGCATTCATTGCAATAGTAAGCATTTTTGCCGTAATACCATCTGTGTGAGGGCTTCCCAATATTGCCAGAGTTTTATTTTTTCTCGATTGCACCATATAGAAATAGAAACCCCCTTTCCAAAAATTCTTCCTTTGTCATATGAACTTCCTGGTAAATATACTTTTGTTTCTTCATTGCAAGCTGAATAAACCCTGACAGCATTCCCCAAATCGAGAATATGACAGCCTTTATATCCAGTTGACCACTACATACACCTTGCTCTATGCCATCGGTGAAAAATGACGTTAAAAGTGCATTGATTTCTTCTCCAACCTGAAACGTCTCACGCTCAGACTCCTCACAATAAGAATGTGCAAAGTCAATATTGATATAATCTAGTACCATAGAAAAATAAAATGGATATTCGTCCTTATATAAGACCATGGCCTGACAAATCGCCAGGTACTTTTCTTTAAAATCAATTTCACCCGTAAGTGCAGATGCAAGATATTCTTTTAACTTGATCATGCTATTCAAAACAAGGTAGCCTAC
This sequence comes from Bacillota bacterium, assembly GCA_023458855.1. Taxonomy (GTDB): domain Bacteria; phylum Bacillota; class Clostridia; order Lachnospirales; family Lachnospiraceae; genus SZUA-378. The sequence goes on along the minus strand of JAEWWQ010000090.1, from coordinate 11,861 downwards.
AATCTCCTCTTTATTTTGAAAGTATACATATAATGTAGCTTTGCTATATCCAGCATTTTTAGCTATCTCATTCATCGAAGTGGTTTCTATTCCTTTTGATTCAAATAGCACTCCTGCTGCTTTTGCAATACGACTTCTATGAATTCCTGGCTCCTCTTTTATTCTCCTTGCCATATCACTCCCCCTTTAATTAAACTGTCGGTTTAATTAAATTATACTAATAAAACATAAAATGTCAATACTGTTCTTTTGTGACTTTAATATAGAAAACAAAGCGGGGCCAGAATATAAATTCCAGTCCCGTTTGAAAAATTTTCTAAGCTTTAATGGCTCTCCAGTATCCAATAACTCTTTCATTAATCTCTTTGATTTTTTCGGGTGCTATTTTAAATCTGCGCTCGATATCCATCAATCCATTGATTTCCTGCTGCACATCGGTTACCTGTGTATAGCAATAACCGCATATATATTGCGTTTGTTTTATAGCAGTCGTAATATCATCAAAGCGCTTCAGAAATTCTTCCTCACTGTTTACTTTATTTCCGTACCCCCATCCTTCTTCACTATTGTTAAATGCAATACCTCCAAATTCACTAATCATGATAGGTTGGCCCTTATACTCATAGCCATTGGCCAGCGCAGATTTATGATGACTATGGTAGACTGTTGTTTTAAGAATAGCATCTTTACATTCCGTATATCTCTTATAGAAAAATTCACCTATTTCTTCATAATCATGTAATGTGATAATATCTGAAATCGTATGCTCCCATCCGTCATTTACGATTACCGGTCTGTTCTGATCAAAAGATTTTGTCAAATAATACACTGCCTCAGCAAAGCTGCTGCGCTTGATGCAGGAATATTCAATTGCTTTGCAATTTCTTCAATAATTAAACTTTTGTTATATAAAAGTTTTAAAATCTGGATTCTGATAGGGGAAGATAGTGCCTTCCCCACGTTACACAATTCCTCTTCCTGTTCCATGTCTAATTCCAAAAATTTAGCCATGTTCATTCCCCCTGCAAAATATTATGATCTTTCAGCAACTTCTCAATAACTGTTCCTTTTACAAAATGAAGGATAGGCTTTTTTACTATATTCAGTGGTCCGGGGAATTCAATTTCCAACGGAGATTTTCCATCCATTAATTTAACACTGCTGTCAAGCAGCTCTCTGATATCATAGACACTGCCCCATACTTCCGGAACGCCCCTGTCAACGCCCAACAGTCCATATACCGCTTCCATTGCCGTTCTGACAGAATATTCTGTTGTAAACACAGTGTCCCTTGGTGTCTCCGCAAACTGCCCCAGGAATGCAAAATTAACGCATCCATCTGGAATTACATCCGGCCTGTCACCCTTGGTTCTTGGCATAAAAAACGCAGTAATATAAGGCATCATTGTCGGAACGCAGATTGCGCTCTTCTCAGACAATTCCTCTATTTGCTCGACCGGTACCCCCAGATGATATAGCCATTCTTCTGTAATCTCCCGGCCGGTACAATCTTTCATTGGTTTTTTTATATAATCTCCAGGCACATCTGTGAACAGCCCATATACCCATACACATACCTGATTCTTATCCTGTTCCTTGAATTGCCCTTGTCTGTTAATGGTCCAGCTAAGAAGCCATGACGAGTCTATGCAACTGACAATGCCACCCGTTACGACCTTTCCGCTCTTTGGATCTCTCTTACAAATATTGGTGATATAAGGCAGAATCTTATCATCCAACGTTGTAATTGTTGCTGATTCCCAATTGGTCTTTTTTATATCAGAGCAGAATTTTTCCGGATGGCCAAAGGAAGTATCCTGCTTTGCAATATTTTTCCATAGGTTCCAGCTTCCACTCATTCTTACTTCTGCCTCTCCATCAGGAGCGTGATTCTGATCTCCATAAACAGTACCCTCTGTACAGCTTCCGTTTGTAACAAATACAAGATCATTTTCCGTAAGAAAAATTACCTTTTCTACTCCGTTTCTTTTACATTTAATACTTTTGGCAATCTTCTTGTCATTAGAAATCTCAAAAATGACATTAGTTACCTCTGTATTAAATTCAAACTTTACACCTGCTGCTTCCAGATATTTTTGCATTGGAAGAATCAGTGATTCATACTGGTTGTATTTTGTAAACTTTAATGCACTAAAATCGGGAAGTCCGGCAATGTGATGGATAAACCTTTGGAAGTATAATTTCATTTCCAATGCGCTATGCCAGTTTTCAAAGGCAAACATCGTTCTCCAGTAAAGCCAGAATGTAGAATCAAATACTTCATTGTCAAATACATCCTCAATGCTTTTATCGTATAGATCTTCATCTTTTGTCATAAAAAGCTTTAGGATTTCCATACAACCTTTTTGGCTTAAATTGAATTTGCCGTCTGTGTGTGCATCCGCTCCCCGATCTATTGTTGCTCGACACAGGGAATAGTTCGGATCTTCCTTATTCAGCCAGTAAAATTCATCCAATACAGATGCCCCAGGTAGTTCAAGAGAAGGAATACTGTGAAACAGATCCCAAAGACATTCAAAATGATTTTCCATTTCGCGTCCGCCTCTCATCACATATCCTCTGGTCGGATCTGCAATGCCATCACAGGATCCACCTGCAATATCCATCGATTCAAGAATATGAATCTTGTCACCTGACATCTTCCCATCGCGAACAAGAAAACATGCTGTCGCAAGAGCTGCCAGTCCACTGCCGACAATATATGCGCTCTTCTCGTCTACATGATCCGGTTTTCTTGGAGTTGCAAAGGCCTCATAATTCCCATTTGTATAATAGATACCTTTACTGTTCTTTGCATATTTTCCAAGTTCCGTATTGCGATAGTCCGAATTCTTCGCTACTTTCGCCTGCGCTTTTTTTCTGGTTGCTTTTACCTTGCTGTTTTTTACAGCAATTGCTGCAACTCCTGCTGCTGTCAAAGCAGCCATGCCCAATTTTACATTTTTCTTCGACATAATAATCCACCTTTCACCAGTATTATCTATTATTACTCTGTTTTGACTTTTACTATTTCCCCTTATACATGACCTGCTATTATCACACTAGAAATTCTTTATACCAGTATATAATATTTTACACTAAAAATCCATCAGCGGATTTTATATCCTTGTTAATTTTTATTGACAAGTAAACTTGGCATGCTATAATAGGAGTACCAAGTTTACTTGTTATTTAAAAAGGAGGTTTTTTTATGAATAAAGAGGAAGTCCTAGAAAGAAGCAGAGCGGAAGAAACTGACGAAGGTATGCAGCAAGCTGAAAATCGTGGTCGAAGAATCGGTGAAATGGCATTCAGTGTTGTATTTGTATTCATTGTAGTGTTTAATTTATTTACAGGGCAAAACAATTATGTGCCTATGGCAATGTTCTGGGCATTTATTGCGGCAGAGTCTTATCCGAAGTATCAATTTACAAAGAATAAAGCCTTTTTAATTTCTACTATCGCAGGCTCTATTGCATCTGCAGCATCTTTGGTCAGTCATGTAGCAGACATCTGGGTATAATGCCATGGATGATAAACTAATATTAAAAAATCATTTAAGAAACATTCGGACCGAAAAAAATTTATCGCAAACCCAATTAGCGGAACTCGTCGGAGTCTCAGGAAATACGATTAGTTCCATCGAAACAGGACAATTCAATCCTACTGCAAAGTTGGCACTTATCTTATGTATTGCGTTAGATAAAAAATTTGAAGAGCTTTTTTATTTTGAATAACATAATATAAATCTGCATGCACTCTTTATATCCGTTATTATATTAGAAGCCTCGATTTTTCAGATCATGAACAAGATTCACGTAGAATTCCCTGACATCAAATTGATCAATATTTTCTTTGTTCAGGTCTATGACATCTCCGTGAGATATTCCGCGTTTTCCCTTTGTCGCCAGAAGTGTATGTTTTTCTCCCCATACAAACGATTCGCTTGAGACCAGACCATCATTGGAACCATCAAAATACTTTACAAGATGATATGAAAAATTTAAAGGAAATCTACCGTCTGACGCTTTGTTCAGAATAGACCCTACACTCTGATAGAAAATGCCCGGTACATCCTCTATCACTTTGTTTCTTTTTTCACAGGCAGAGACAGTCAGATCATTTACGGCAGTTAAAAAATCCGGATTACTATCTCCAAATTTCCTAAGCGTGCTGTTATATTTCTGCGCAATAAATTGCTGGGAAGTTTTCGGAACCTTCGAAAGCAGATACTCTGCAAAGAGGCAGCCTCGATGCGGTGTATTAATAGTTGTAATTGAAGCTACCCATTTAGCTGCGCCGCATGCGCTGATTGCATATCTGCAATCTAGTCCGCCCTTTGAATGCGCAATGACATTCACTTTTTCACATCCGGATTCCTGAATGATCTGTTGTATTGCTGCAGAAATTTCTTTTCCGCAGGCTTCAACAGACGCCGCCGACTGCTGATTCCCGTAATATACGATTGCACCATTCTCTTTTAGTTCATCCGGAATTCTTCCCCAATAGTTAAAATACTTATAGTCTCGAAAAAAGACTCCATGAACAAATAAGATTGGATACTTTGTACAGCAAATATAATCTTTGTTCCGCTCTTTATTAGTCCATATTTTTTTGCTTTCAAAATGCACTTCTTTTAAAGTAATGCGTATGATCCGAAATAGAACGAACAGATGTACCACTGGGATCCAGCCACAGAAAATGCCGATCAGACGCCATTTAAAAGCAAGTTGAAGAGAAGTCATATAAACGCGGATAATACCGTTCCAAAAAACAAGGGCTTCCAGGCATATCGTGATCAAAAGACCTGCTATCCAGAAAGATCTCAGACCAAGATGTATCTGATACAGGAAAAATAGCGTCGACAAAAAAGCTGATATCAGGAAAATAATCAATAGTACGCAACCGTCCCCACAGAGCCGTAAGCGAATCGGCAGTTTTCTATTTTCAAACGATGGAAATATATTAATAATAACAAAGCTGACAGCCAGTATCACAATCAGATATGTATGTTCCCGTATTATAGGTAAGCTGTACATATTAGCAGCGCAAAAAATAATCAGTGCGTTAAGTATTGTTGTAAGTATTTTCATTTACATAATACCTCATGTATCTTCTTATATTTATTAAATTATCTAAAAATTCGAAGCATTCATTTTTACTACATTATTTTAAGATCAGTTTACCATATATATCCATATTTCTCAATAAATTCACTTCTTCCAGTTACTGTCCAAGACCGGAATTGACACTGGCAGAAAAATCAAATATCTTAAAAATAGATTTTATTGTCACAAATTATCAGTCTCATTGTCTAATAAAGTGAAATACAAAAAAGGAGGTCTATGATATGCAAAATGAAGTATTTGAACTAATTGACAAAGCAGTAGATGGAGATAAAAATGCACTTGCCAGCCTTCTCCTCGGTGTACAGGATATAATCTATAACTTGTCACTACGTATGCTTGGAAATCCTCACGATGCCGAGGATGCCACACAGGAAATTATGATTAAACTCATGACCAAGCTTTCGACCTTTCATAAGGAAAGTGCTTTTTCTACATGGGTTTATCGTATTGCAACCAATTACCTGGTTAACTGCAAAAAATCTATGTTTGCACAACGCCCCTTGAGCTTTGAATTTTATGCCGAGGATATTAATGCCGGTTTCATTCCAAACACTGAGGATTTGATGCAGGGGGTAGATGAGGTTATTCTTGCTGATGAATTAAAGGCTTCCTGTACTAACGTGATGTTGCAGTGTCTCGATCCGGCTAGTCGCTGCATCTATGTTTTGGGACTGATGTTCAAAGCAGATAGCAATATCTGCGGAGAAATCTTAGGAATAACAGCTGAGACCTACCGCCAGCGTCTTTCCCGCATTCGTAAAAAAGTAGCAAATTTTTTAGGCGAATACTGCGGCCTTTCTGAAACCGGAAAATGCAACTGTACGAAACGCATCGGATATGCAATTAGGACACACAGACTCAATCCCCAGAATCTTGAATACAGCCGCTTAGACAAACTTGATAACGCCGATATGCTTACGTTTACAGAAGCAATGGAGGAAATGGACATGTTATCCGATGTCTTCGCACAGCTTCCCAAATATCGTTCTCCACTGGATACACAGAGTTTTCTTGAAAAGCTTTTAAAATCAGATGGCATGAATATCATCAAGGCGGAGATGTAAGAAAAGGTGACACAAAAATATATGGAGGAAAAATAGAATGAAAGAACTTTTACTGACTTTATTGATTGGAATCATCGCAGGTATGATTGATGTTTTACCTATGATTAAAATGAAACTTGATAAATACTCTATTGTATCTGCATTTGTGCATTACCTCATAGCCTCATTTATCATTTTCAGAATTGAACTCGGCATGGCATGGTGGATAAAAGGTGGTGCTATTACGCTCCTTCTTGCACTTCCTGTCATTATTCTTGTGATGAAAGAAGACAAAAAATCCGTTCTCCCTATGGTCATCATGTCTATTGTGCTGGGTACCATCATGGGCGTTACAGAATACTTTGTACTCTGATAAATAATGAGCTTATTCTGCATAGTTTTTAACAAGTATTTTCCTGATAGCAGATGAATAATTATTTGCCGTACATTCGTTAAACCGGACTACTCTTGACCACATTCTCAACCCCTGATAGTAATACAAAATCAGTTCGACAATCTGCTCTATGTTAACATCATTAAATTCTCCAGTCTTTATCCCATATGCAATCAAAGTAGTCCATCTTTCTTTCGCCCGGTTATTTATTCTGATAAAAAAGTCCTCATTCCCTATATTAGCGTATTCATATATCGCAAGACTAAGGGATAATTCCTTTTCCATAATTTCTTCTTCTATCAATAACAACATATTATCTAAAATGCTCTTAGCACTTTCCCCACTATTTATACGCTCCTCAACCACATATTCGGTCGATAAAATCTCATCAAATATTTCCGCTGTATTAGAATAGTGCCTATAAAGTCCGCCTCTGCTAAGTCCTGTTTTTTCGCAAATATCTGTCATTGTTACTTCTTTAAAACCTTTTTGCGCGAATAATTTATAAGACTTGTTAAGTATCATTTCTTTTGTTTTTTGCCCTTTTTCCCCCATAATTAATCTACTTCTCCCTTAAGAATTGAATACATGCAATATGACTGAATCTTTCCATTTTTATATATTCCATTCCTCATAGTGCCCTCGTAGGTGAATCCCGCCTTCTTGAGCACCCCTCTTGATCCTGCATTTGTTTCAAATGGTTCTGCAAATATTCTTACAATATCAAATTGTGCATATGCTTCTTTGCAAATCTCTTTTGTTGCAGAAGACATAATCCCCTGATGCCAATATTCCTCTGCCAGCCAATATCCGAGTTCTCCAGACTTTACGTAAACATCTTCCTTCAAAAATATTCCAATACTACCTACGGCCTTTCCATTAACCACAATTGCTCTCGTAATTTGTTTTTTCCCTTCCTGATTTATGCAGTCATTCACATACCATTCTGCATCTTCTATTGTATAAGGATTCGGAAATATATTTCTTAGATTGGCTGCAATTTTAGGATTATCTGCTGCAATTGCAATTGATTCAGCATCGTTTTTTCCCCATTTTCGTAACTCAAATACTATCATATTACTTTCCTTTCTTTATGCGACACAGTTGTCTTTTTTGTAAGTATGCGACATCCATGTATTTTTGTCAAGTGTTATATTACTTTATTTAATCATCTGTTATAAGTAATGGAGAGGGAGAATTGCATCAGAAAAATGCATTAACGCATCAAAAATCGCATCTTCTCTCGGTTCCCAATTTCTGATTGGATCCTCAAATTTATTCAGTTGCTGCTTGTATCACTCGCTTTCTTCATGTTTCCCAACATAGTCAGCTAGTTGTTTTAATCTGCTAACTAGTTACTTAATAGAATTAACTTCAGACCCCGAACTTTTTTATATGATTGATATCTATAAAAAATTAAACATAGAAGCTCAGAATAGATTTCTCGAATATGTTAAAGATTTACACAAAAAATATAGCAATCATCTTGCGCTATTTGCTTCAAAAATCAGAGCCAATTTCCACCCTCAGGTTATCACTTCTGTGATTACATCTTATAACCCAATGAAATTCTGATTACACGGAGTATGCTCATACTATCTGTTAAATAAAATAATCAAATTTTTACACTAAAAACTGGTTTTAATTTTTCTTCTATAAAATCAATTCTATCAAATACGGTTGGCTTGAAATAAGAAGTAACTGAAATAACCAAACTATTTTCCGGGTCAATATAAATCACATTCCCGCTATTACCGATAGCAGCATAGATGTTTTTCTGCTCATTAATTATCCACCAAAGATATCCATAGCTCATATTTCTAAACTCTTTACCTGCTAAATAAGTCGTTGCGGACATCATATCAATCCACTTAGACGATATGATTTGTCTATCATCTTTTTTACCTTTATTTAAACATAGAAGTCCTATCTTTGCCATATCTTCTGCCGAAAGACACAAACCATATCCTGCTGTTCCTATACCTTGTGGATCACAAAACCAAACATTCTCCTTTGGTTCTTTACTGATTGTAAAATGCTTATGTTCCTCTGCTGTTTGAGCTAAATAATTACTATGTTTATGCACTCCTATTGGTTCAAATAAATACTTATTAGCAAAATCAACTGGTGTCATACCAGATACTTTACTTAATAATCCTGTTAAAACATGCAAGCAAACCGTTTGGTATCGAAATTCATTGGTAATACCTTTCCGTCCGCCCAATAAATCTAATGATGCAACTGTCCAATCATCACTAGCGCATACTTTTGTCCAAGGATCTCCTTTGCACTTATAGGGTGCTGTCATGGTGAGCAAATGTTTTATAGTAACATCATAAATCGTTTTTTCACCACGTTTCACTTTGTAATTTGGGAAGTAGTCTAGTACTTTGTCATCTACGCTATTTATCAAGTCTTGATCTAAGGCTATGCCAATTAATAATGATACAATGCTTTTTGTCGCTGACATAATATGAGTACAATCACTTTTTGTATAATGATTCCATTCATCTGAATAAATCTCTTCTCCACCTTTAAGTGCAACGATTTGACATATGTTTGGCTGTTCATTTTGAACGAAACTGTGTAATTTTTCCTTATCCATATAATACCTTCTTTCAAATTATATGGGTTCAATTGGCATATAGATATCTACTTCAATATGGTGATCTGGCTCCTTCATTGGGTTATTCAGGTACACTTCAAAAGGACAGATATCCCTTGGGACATAATCACTTGTAATTAACCATTGTTGATACATAAAGTCCCATGCGTCCTGAAACTGCTCTTGTTGTATCTTAAAATGTCCGATTGCATATAGGCCACCTTCAATTTGCATAACTCCCAGCTTTTCAGTTTCCCTGGGATTTGACTCCTTTGGCAAAGATATACATAGACTGGTACGAAACTGCTCTTCCTGACCAAACTCTGGATTATCGTGATACATAGCCAGAATCTCCACGTTAACCTGATCCATCAGATGCTGTTTTACAGACTCTATCATAAGTTGTTGCATCAATTTTGCATAATTCCTTTTTAGCGACCTATAATCACCTACATGGCGCACATAAACAGCAATCCTCTCATCCCTTGATTCTATACGAATTTCGCCTAAATCTGAATATGATTTTTGAACCCATTTTTTCTTTTTTACAGGTTCATTATATTCTGATATAAATATATTTTCTTTGCATTTCGTGCGATGTTCCTTACGATATGAAGAGGGACTCATTCCATAATATGTTTTAAATGCTCTGGAAAATGTAGCAGAATCTGTATATCCCAGTTCTAAAGCGATATTGGTTAGAGATATGTCTGTTCGATAGCCCAAGAGAAAAAGCGAATGTTCTATCCGAATTCGATTTACATATTGAGATATTGATTCATTCACTACACTCTTAAAAATTCTATTAAAGTGATATTTCGAAAATCCTGCAACTCTTGCAAGTTTTTCCACAGATGTGTTTTTAAAATAATTTATTTCAATATAATCCTGTACTTTATATATTCGCGATAAATATTCATCTTGAGAAATATTAGACATCAATTACTCTCCATATTGCAAATTAACATATACATGTAAACTGAAAATAAGTCAATTCTTAATTGTATTGTTTATAAAAACCCCGAAATAGTCTTTGTACCTTTATTGCTTCAGGATTAGTTTCATTTTCTGCTATAGAGTACCATATTAAGCCGTTAATCTCAATTAGTATTTGATCTAATAATACACCAAATCCTTCAAAACAACCTCCTCCGCAGCATTTCTCAGATTATTCATCAATCCAACTCACTTCATCTGGTCGGTTGCCTTCAGCTTTTCTGTAACACCTGCTCCTGCTTTCATCTACTTCATCAGAAACTCCAATCTCGCATGCTGAATTTAAAGATAGATTGTCTGGATCAGAAAAAGAAAATGAAGCTATCCATGGAATGATGAAAGATGGATATTATGAATTTTCACCGGATAGCATTTACTGTTTTGCAAGTAAGGGTATGCCGGTAAAATATCTGTGATTCTAAAGTGTAACATCAATTTAACATCAATTCTTAATTTCAAAAGCGGAAAACCGCATAAATACGGTGTTTCCGCTTCCATTTCCTCTATTCAAACTCGCAAAGTTCTTTGTACTTTTTCGTATATCTCATTTATTTTCTATACATATTTGTATAGTATATTCCAACTATTTTAACCATTCCATATCGTTTAAACCTTTTTTAGTACCAATCCAGTACCAAGGCATTTTCGCGTCATTCTCATGGTATCCAATGGCCTACAATCCAGTCTTTGCTAATCATAAAATGATGTGAAAGTGGTTTGCAGTTCCATTGGTATAATTATAAAATTGATTCACTGAAAAAGCAAATAAAAATTTGTGATGTTACCACTACTTAGTACCTGTAAAAAGGTTTTTACTTATCCCAGTTCAGGGATAGTCCTTGCAATTTATATTTTCAGCTAATTTGACTCATACTTTAAAGAACCATATTTTTCAAACAAATGCTCCAATTTATTATCTATGAATTCTTTTGCATTTCCCGTAAGCCTAATATGTGCCTTTTGATGATGTTTTATAGCAACTTGAGCAATTTTCTCATTTTTTCCAAATGAAGAAATGTATGTATCTGAGCCTAATTCATCCCATATTACATTCATTGGAATACCATTACACACTTCACTATCAATGATTTCACAGCTATCAATTACGCAATACCAAGGATACTCATCCATCCAACTATATTTATTCAGCATAATTTCATCTGCTTTATTCTTTTCTTCAAAAGCTCTTAACCAACCTCTTCCGACAATAACTGGCTGATTCTTCCCTTTTGTGTCCGTAGTTAATGCAGCAAAATATATTTCGTCCTTTTCTTTTATAGATCCAACCTTAAAAGGATAATTTGATACATATTTTTTCTTACCATTTATTACAGACTCTATCATCGGAAATCCTTCGTGAGCATTAAGTCTTTCATCCCCTGTCCCGTCAAATTTTAGCCATATCGTATGATCGCACTTTATTTGCTCACTCTTTTCGGAAATTTTAAACATATCATTAACAATATCTGCTTCCGTACTACACAATTCTATTTCCTTAACAATTTCATCTGTATCACTAAACTGCGTCTTTTTATCTAATGATACTCCAAACATATATGAATTCAAATTTTTTCCTTTGTTTTTCTTGCTATCGAACGCTTTAAAATATCTTTCTTTAGCATCTGAAATTATTTCTTTTGTAACAACTCCATTTCCAGCTTGTATAATTTTGTTATACATTTCATCATAATACA
>JAEWWQ010000089.1 GCA_023458855.1 Bacillota bacterium | reverse complement strand
GGATGTGACAGGGAAAGCAAAGGAATTAGGTAATAATGCGAGGGTCTATGCGAATATTAAGACGGAAGAATTGAAGATACAGGAACAGTACTATAAACTGGGCAAGCGCTATTACTCCTTATATCAGGAAACAGCAGATCCGGAACTTCTGGACCTGATTAATGCGATCAGCGTCTGCAATGACAAGATTGCAAAATATAGGGAGGAATTGGAAGATAGGCATTGCTAAGAATGCCAATTGAAGATATAATATATATGTAGGATAACCCATGGATTGATTTGAGGGAGGCATATTTATGAGTAGTATCGCAAGCATAAATTCTAATATAAGTTATGGAACAATAGCCAGCGGCAGTAAGCTTAATTCAGCAGCAGACGGTGCGAGTGAACTTACAATTGCCAACAAATTAGAAAGTCAGAGCACGGGACTGCAGGCAGGTGCGTCCAATGCCAAGGCAGGTAACAGTGTCCTGAATATCGCTGATGGTGCATTGAGCGGCATTCAAGATTATCTGCAGAGGATCAGAGAACTGAGTGTGAAGGCTTCAAGCGGGCTGAACAGTGCTTCTGATTTGGGATCGATGCAATCTGAAATCAGTGAATTAATGAAGGGGATTCAGAGTACAGCAAGCGGAACGGAATACAATACCATGAAAATCTTAGATGGAAGTATGGCATCTATGGACATTGCAACTAATCCGGATGGAAGCGGTATGCAGATCAAGCTTGCCAACTCTACATTGGAGGCATTGGGAATTGATGGTTACGATGTAACAGGTGATTTTGATATAACCAGAATAGATAAGGCCCTGGATATGGTCAGCAGTTCAAGAAGCAGTATGGGTGCTTCCAGCAATGCATTAGATTATACGTATGCATATAATACAAATACATCCCAGCAGCTGACGGGTGCCCAGAGTTCTCTGGAGGATTTGGACATTCCACAGGCGATTTCAGAAATGAAGAAGAATGAACTGCTGGAAGAGTATAAGAATTCAATGTTAAAAGCACAGATGGATCAGGAGTCTGTCGTTACAAAATTAATGCTGTAAAATTTGATTTTAAGTATATAATATATAATAACGGCTGTGTGTATTCTATGCACAGCCTTATTTATGGAAGAAAATATCTGACAGAAAGGGTTGAAAATGGCAAAATTATATTTCAGGCATGGAGCAATGGGAAGTTCTAAAACGGCGAATGCGCTTATGGTGGAATACAATTACTATGAAAGAGGCAAGAGAGCACTCTTATTAAAACCCAGACTGGATAAGAGGGATGGAGAGGCAGTTATCAGGAGCCGGATGGGGCTTGAAAAAAAGTGTGGTTTTGTTGAGGATGCTCTGCAAATGGGAGATAACGAAATCTCAAAGTATGATTGTGTCATTGTTGATGAAGCACAGTTCTGTAAAAAAGGAGAAATCATGTTTTTCCTTCATATTGTAGATGATCTCAGAATTCCAGTCATTTGTTATGGATTACGGACCGATTTCCGGAGGGAATTATTTGAAGGTTCCATGTGGCTTCTTGCTTGGGCAGATGTAATAGAAGAGATTAAAACAGTCTGCTGGTGCGGTCAGGGGGCAAATTGCAATACCAGGTTTTCAGAAGACGGAACGGTTATCCGCTCGGGAGAGCAGGTATATCTTGGAGGCAATGACAGTTATACCGCATTGTGCAGAAAACATTATAGAGAAGGCAATCTGGGACCGGACTGGGGAAAACATAAAATATAAAAATTAATATAAGGTAAAGGAGAAAAGAAAATGAGCAAAATTGATGAGATAAGGGCACAGATGGTTGCAGCAATGAAGAACAAGGATAAAGAGAGAAAAGATACACTGTCTATGCTGCTTGCTGCTTTGAAGAATAAGGCAATTGATAAAAGAGAAGATCTTACAGAGGCAGAGGAATTTGAGGTAATTAAGAAGGAAATCAAGCAGACAAAAGAAACCTTGGAACTGACTCCGGCAGACAGAACCGATCTGATTGCACAATGTGAAGCAAGAATCAAAGTACTAAGTGAATTTGCACCGGCGGAAATGAGTGAAGAAGCAATTCTGGCAGCAGTCAGGGAAGTACTTGCAGCGCTTGGAATTGAGAATCCGACAATGAAGGAAAAAGGTAAAATCATGAAAGAGCTTATGCCTAAGGTAAAGGGCAAAGCGGACGGAGCAATCGTTAATCAGGTAGTAGGTTCCGTATTGAAATAGAAAGAACTTATGGAAAAAGGTGAAGACATGAGGATGCTAAGAGAAAGAAGGGTAATCATATATATCGCTTTATTTATGCTATTGCTTTCTCTTTGCAATATAGCTTATGATGCCTCATGTTTCAGCCCTTCTGTCGGTAAGACAGGACATGGCGGTACAACAGAAACGCAGCTGTCAGGTAATGTTGAAGTAGCTGTTGAATATTTTACAACGGACATATCTTTGTCTTCAGATTTTTCTTTTACCCGTATTGAGCAGACGAATCCTCTGCTTAAAAGAGTAAACAGGGTATTGATCAATTCTGTTTTTGCTATTTTGTTCAAAATAGCAGTTATTCCAGGATTAGCACTTATAGTTTCTATTCTTATGTTCAGCTTACTATTTTCCGCAAGATGGCGGATAGTAGAATTTATTTATCAATCGGATGGAAAGAAGGGAGAAAGCGTATTTTTACCGGTCTGAAAATAAAATAGAAAAGAGGAATATATATGAAACCTGGTAAAAAGATGCTTGTCGTGATTTTTATTATTATTGCGGCTTTTATTTTGATTGCTTTTTTTGGAGCTGGAAGCGACATAAAAGGCGTTGGTAACATGCGATATGGCATTGATATACGCGGAGGCGTAGAGGCAATTTTTGAACCTCAGGGTCTTGAAAGACAGCCTGCGCAGGCAGAATTAGAAACAGCACGTGAAGTAATTGAAATGCGTCTTGACGCACAAAATATTACAGATAGAGAAGTGACCATTGATAAGGACGGCGGCTATATTATCGTCCGCTTCCCATGGAAATCGGATGAAACTGACTTTAACCCGGAGGATGCAATTGCGGAGTTAGGAAAGATGGCACAGCTGTCTTTTCGTGATGCAGATGGAAACATACTGGTCAACGGAAGAAATGTAAAAAGCAGTTCTGTTGAAAAAGAGAATTCGGGTGTAAATGCGGAGTATGTTGTAAGTCTGACCTTTGACAGTGAGGGTTCCAGACTTTTTGAAGAGGCGACGGGAAAACTGATAGGAAAGCAGCTCGGAATCTACATGGATGATGAACGTGTATCAAACCCGGTAGTAGAGACTAAGATTTCTGGCGGACAGGCTGTAATTAATGGAATGAAAAACTATGAAGAGGCAAAAAAATTGTCAGATGAGATTAATTCAGGTGCACTTCCATTTTCCTTAAAAACAACAAGTTTCAGTACAATCAGCCCGTCATTGGGCAATAATGCCCTGAACAGTATGTTGCTTGCAGGAAGTCTTGCTTTTCTGCTGGTATGTATTTTTATGGTTGCCTATTATAAATTACCTGGAATAATTGCCTGTATCACACTGCTCCTTCAGATGACTTTGCAGCTGCTGGCAGTATCCGTCCCGCAATATACGTTGACGTTGCCTGGTATTGCAGGCATTATTCTGTCCCTGGGAATGGCCGTAGATGCCAATATCATCATATCTGAGAGGACATCGGAAGAATTAAAGAAGGGCTGTTCTGTAAGAACATCTGTCAAAAATGGATTTAAGAGCGGTTTCACATCTGTTCTTGATGGAAATATTACCACTGCAATAGTAGCGGTGATTCTTCTGATATTTGGTTCGGGCTCCATGCTGAGCTTTGGGTATACCTTGTTAGCAGGTATGATCATTAATGTTTTTGTAGGCGTTACAGTGTCAAAACAATTGTTATTGTCCGTTCTTACTTTTGATAAGTGGAATAATGAGAAATGGTTTCGGAAGAAAAAAGATCTGAAAATCAAAAAGATTTATGAAAAAAAAGTAATCTGTGCTTTAATTTCGGGTTTTATTTTTATTATTGGGATCACGGCATGCATTGGAAACGGTGTGCACCTGGACACACAATTCACCGGAGGCGCGGTACTGAATTATACCGTATCAGGGAAACCTGATTCAGATGCAATTGGAGAAAAAGTGGAAAAGATTACTGACAGAGCAGTTATGGTACAGGAAACAAAAAGTAATATAAATCAGACAAGCAGTCTTGAAATCACACTGGCAGGAACTGGGGGCATTTCTCCGGAGGAGCAAAAGGAGATTACAGCGGTTATTCAGGATGCAGCCGGCAGTGCAGAAGTTAAATTATCTCAAACATATGCTGTTGAACCCTATATAGGGGCAAAAGCAATGAAGAATGCAGGAATTGCCATTATTTTATCTTTTATTTTTATCGTGATTTATGTCTGGATTCGTTTTTCGGTACTATCAGGGTTATCAGCAGGTATTATGGCGCTTATTGCCTTGTTCCATGATGTGCTGGTGGCGTTCTTTATATTTGTGATTTTCAGAATCCCACTAAATGATGCTTTTGTAGCAGTTATCCTGACGATTATAGGGTATTCAATAAATGATACGATTGTTGTATATGACAGGATAAGGGAGAATAGAACAGACAGGCAGAAAATGGAGGTAACCGGACTTGTGGACATAAGTATCTCACAAGTACTTGCGCGGTCTGTAAATACTTCGCTCACAACCGCCATATGTGTACTTACGATATTGGCAACATCCGTATTATTCCAGATTGACTCTATTATGAAATTCTCATTACCAATGTTTTTTGGGCTGGTGAGCGGCTGTTACTCATCGGTATGCATAGCAAGTATTTTATGGGCAATGTGGGAAAAAAGAAAAATGCAGACAGTTACTGACAGGACTGAAGAAAGAGGTAAAACTTGGGAATAACACAGATAATAACATTGGCAGGCGGACTGGCTCTGTTCTTATATGGGATGCAGATGATGAGTTCCGGAATGGAAGCAGCAGCCGGCAATAAAATGAAGTCAATTTTAGAAAAGCTTACAAAAAACCGTTTGCTGGGAGTACTTGTGGGAACGGTAATTACTGCAATTATACAATCATCATCAGCGACAACGGTTATGGTGGTAGGATTTATCAACTCAGGAATGATGACACTGCGTCAGGCGATCTGGATAACTATGGGAGCAAATATAGGAACAACCATCACCGGACAATTGATAGCGCTTGATATTGGATTGATCGCGCCGCTGATTTCATTTGCAGGTGTTGTACTGATTTTGTTTTTCAAACAGCCTAAAGTACATCATATCGGAAATATCCTTGCCGGTCTTGGAATCTTATTCATTGGTATGGGGATGATGAGCAATTCCATGATGCCGCTCAGGGAATCAAAGGAATTCATTAACATTATGACAAAATTCTCCAATCCTGTTTTTGGAATTTTGGCGGGAGCCATATTTACGGCAATCATACAGTCATCGTCTGCCTCGGTCGGTATCCTCCAGGCACTGGCAGGCAGCGGTGTGATCTCACTTTCCAGCGCGGTATATGTACTGTTCGGTCAAAACATAGGTACTTGTATTACAGCAGTGCTGGCTTCTATCGGAACGAGAAGGAGCGCGAAGAGAATAACCATTTTTCACCTGTCGTTTAATATTATCGGAACTGTCATATTTACAGCCTTGTGTATGCTGACTCCGCTGACCCGCTTTATGGAAAGTCTGACACCGGATAATCCAATAGCGCAGATAGCAAATATGCATACTTTGTTCAATGTTGTTACAACATTGTTATTGCTTCCTTTTGGTAATTTACTTGCATCAATGACAGAAAAAATACTGCCTGATGTTCCGGAGCAATTAGAAGGAAAACAACTGATGTTCTTAAAAAATATAACAAGTAACCGGGAGGGTAAGATAGGCATTTCTGCAATCCATCTGGAACAGACGCAAAAAGAAATTGAACGTATGATGGCTATGGCGAGAAAAAATGTTCATGACAGTTTTACCGCATTTTTAAACAGGGATTCTTCCTGGATTCCTGAGGTGGAGGAGACAGAAGCGTATATAGATTTCCTGAATAAAGAAATCTCAAAGTACATTTCGAGTATAATCACACATGAGACAAATGAACGCGGATGTGCCATATTCAGCTCTTATTTTAAAATAACAGGAAACATTGAGAGAATTAGTGATCACGCAATGAATATATGCGGCTATTCTAATATTCTGAATGAGAAAAAGATTATTTTTTCAGATTTGGCAAAAAATGAAATTATGTGTATGCAAAATGTCTGTGATAAGTTATTATCTATATTATTAGAAAATGATATGGAAGCATTGGACGAGCTGAGCAAGATTTCCGCGCTTGAACAGAAGATTGATGATATGACGGAAGAGTACAGGAATAATATGCTGAGTCGCATAAAAGACGGAAGCTGCTCAGAGGAAGGCTGCATTTTATATTCAGAAATGCTTACGGACTTTGAACGTATTGGAGATCATGCACTTAATATATCACAGCAAATAGCGGAAATTCAGCTTACCAGGGGATAGTATATCATAATTAGTTGGAGGTTTTATATGCAGATTTTAGTTCAGACAGCATTATTGATCATAGGATTCGCAATGCTTGTTAAGGGGGCGGACTGGTTCGTAGAAGGAGTTTCGGGAATTGCCAGTAAATTTGGTATTCCGCAGCTTGTCATCGGACTGACCATAGTGGCAATGGGGACAAGCGCTCCGGAAGCAGCGGTAAGTATAACGGCTGCCCTGAAGGGAAATTCAGGGATCACGATTGGAAACGTTGTAGGCAGCAATATCCTGAATATTTTGATTATTCTGGGAATTACAGCAGTTATCATTAATGTTGCGGTACAAAAATCGACACTGAAATGTGAGATTCCCTATATGATATTTATTTCTTTGGTCCTTTTTGCAATGGGAGCAACAGGCGGAAGCATTGATTTTACAGAAGGCATCGTATTATGGATCTTGTTTATTGCATACCTGGCATATTTGTTTGTGATGGCAAAAAAGGGAAAAGAAGAAATCAGAGAAGAGCATAAAAAGGAAAAAGTATGGAAACTGTTGCTTTTTGCAGTTGCCGGAGGCGGGCTCGTAGTCTGGGGAAGTGATGTGACGGTTGACAGCGCAACCAGTATTGCATTGGCCTGTGGACTGAGTGAAAGGTTTATCGGACTGACGATAGTCGCATTAGGGACTTCTCTTCCGGAACTGTTTACTTCTGTTACGGCAGCCATGAAGGGAAAAGCAGATATCGCAATAGGAAATATTGTGGGAAGCAATGTATTTAATATTCTGTTTGTAATAGGAACTACTGCCTTGATTACCCCGGTTATCTTTGAAGCAAGTTTCCTGATAGATACTCTGATTTCCGTGGCAGCAGGCATATTACTGTGGCTCAGTGTGGTAAAGACAAGGCAATTACGAAGACCTTGGGGAATTGTCATGCTTTTAAGCTATTTTGGTTATTTTGCCTACTTATTGATATAAGATTGTTACGCACAAAATACCTTTTGACACCAAACTAAAAAATCTTTCACATTCGTGTGAGAGATTTTTTTTAGTTCGGTATTTTAGGGTCGGTATTTTTCCACGATAAGGGACATAAATGGGACTAACAATCTGATAAACTCCTACTTATAGAAGATCTGGAACAAATGAAATGGCACGAAAAGCACCGGAGGGATATAGGAGGAGCAAAATGAAAAGAGTATCATCGTTTACAATTATGACTTTACTGCTATTGGCAGTCACCTGTTTTAGTATAACAGGAACTGCATTTGGTCAGGCAAAAAATCAAGATAAGATGCAGGATGCATACAGGGAGGAAATGGAGGAAGATTATAAAAAGGAGATACAGGAACTTCTGGAGGATAAATGTCTATATTACAGTGGAATCACGATGACAAAGATAATATATGAAGATGGACTTGTTACATACAACATGGTAATTCATAACCGGTCAATTGACAGAATGTCATATTATGAAAAACATCAGCTGCTCAAAGAATTGCAGAAAATTGAATTCCCGGATATGAATAGCAAAGTGTCATATGAGTTTCTGAAAATTTAATAGTAATTCAGAGTATGCAGGCATGAAATGGTAATATTTTAATAAGGTGCTTTTTGAATTTAATGCATGACAAGGTATGGTGTAAGGGGTATACTATATTTATTAGGTATTCGTTAAAAAGGAGAGAAGATATGAGAGCAAATCCACAACCATACCAGATATACAAACATTTTAAAGGCAAATTATATCAGATTCTGACATTGGCGTCAGATTCAGAAACAAGGGACACACTGGTCGTATATCAGGCACTTTACAGTCCCTATAAAGTGTGGGTGAGACCACTCACCATGTTTATGAGCGAAGTAGACCGTGATAAATATCCGGCTGTTACACAAGAATATAGATTTGAGCTGCAAGGCAGTCTGTCAGAGGAAAATGTGGATATGCCGGTGCAGATTGAAAAGAATTCACTGGAAGAGGATTTTGATGATGTTATTTTAGAACCATTGGTGCTGGAGTTCTTGGAATCAGATACGTATGAACAGAAACTGAATATATTGGCATCGCTTCATAGCAGGATAACAGATGAGATGATTAATACAATGGCGATTGCAATGGATGTTGAAATAGAAGAAGGGGATATTGAACAGAGATTCAGTGAACTTAAAAATTGTATTCATACATTAAAAAAGTATGAATGCAGCCGTTTAAGATAAGAATCGGTATCTTTTATTGCCAGGATTCCTGCTTCTGCAGTCAAGTCTGTTACAGAATGAGGATGCCTGACAGTAAAGGAGGAATCAGTATGGCCTATAGTCTGGAAAACCGTCTTGTAGTTGGAATATCTTCAAGAGCGCTGTTTAATCTGAGTAAGGAAAATGAGATTTTTGAGCGGGATGGGGTAGAGGCATATGCGAAATATCAGGTGGAAAACGAAAATGAAATATTGGATCCGGGTCCGGGATTCGGAATCATAAGGGCTCTTTTGAACCTGAACAAGGTTCCGGGGCAGGAAGGACGTGTTGAAGTAATCGTAATGTCCAGAAACAGTGCGGATACATCATTGCGTGTATTTAATTCCATTGCGCATTACGGACTTGATATCTCCAGGGCAGTATTAGCCAGCGGGGCTTCCCTGGCACCCTATCTTACGGCATTCAAGACAGATTTGTTCCTGTCAGCTTATGAGGATGATGTACAGAGTGCGGTCAATTCTAATATTGCAGCAGGAATTATTTGCAGTGACGGTATTCATATTTATAATTATGAAGAAGAGATACGGCCGATCCGAATTGCATTTGACGGAGACGCAGTACTGTTTACGGATGAATCCGAGCGCATTTATCAGGAAAGAGGTCTGGAAGCATTTGAAGAGAATGAAAGGCAGAATGCGAAGAACCTGTTGCCGGCCGGGCCATTCGCAAAGTTTCTAAAGACGATTTCTGATTTGCAACGGGAGTTTCCAGGCGATGAAGCTATGATAAGAACTGCTCTGGTAACGGCCAGAAGTGCACCTGCACATGAGCGTGTGATCAGAACCCTGCGTGCATGGAATGTACGTGTGGATGAGGCTTTTTTTCTTGGCGGGATCTCAAAAAGGGATATATTGAAGGCGTTTGGTGC